>JASIDM010000163.1 GCA_030044695.1 Thermoplasmata archaeon | reverse complement strand
CGGACGAGCTCGCGGTAGACGACGATCGGCTTGCTCGCCTCGATCTCGACCTTGTAGTCGTTGACGATCCGGTACTGGGTGATCTCGAGGTGGAGCTCCCCCATCCCGGAGAGCAGGTGCTCGCCGGTCTCGGGGTTGATCTCGACCCGGAGGCTCGCGTCCTCCTTGCCGACCTTGCGCATCACCTCGATGAGCTTCGGCAGGTCGGCCATCCGCTTCGGCTCGATCGCGACGGTGACGACGGGCTCGGAGACGTGGCGGATCTCCTCGAACGGCACCATCTCGGCCGCCGTCGTGGTCGTGGTGCCGGCGAAGGCGTCCGAGAGGCCGATGACCGCCGCGATGTTGCCGGCGGGGACGTCGTCGACCATCAGCCGCTCCGGCCCCATGAACAGCGAGACGTGCTGGACCCGGTTGCGGAGCTTCGTCCCGACGATCGCGAGCTCCATCCCCTTCTGGAGCCGCCCGGAGAAGACCCGCCCCGTGGCGATCTCCCCGGCGCTCGGGTCCATGGTGATGTCCGTGACCATGAACGACGTCGGGCCGGTCGCGTCGGTGTTGACCATCGCCTGGCCGACCGACGAGCCGATCTCGCCCTTCCAGATGTTGGGGATACGGTACTTCTGGGCGTGGCGAGGGCTCGGGAGGTGGCGGACGACCATGTCGAAGACGACGTCGTTGATCTTCGCCCGCTGGGCGATCTCCTTGGAGCGGCCCGTGGAGACGAAGTCGATGATGTCCGGGAACTTCACGCCGGTCTTCTGCATGTACGGCACGCTGATCGCCCAGTTCTCGTAGCCGGAGCCGAAGGCGACCGAGCCGTCGCGCGGATCGACCGACCACTCGTCGATGAACTCCTCCGGGGCCATCCGCCGGATCAGCTCGTTGACCTCACCGATGATCGCCGTGAACCGCTTCTGCAGCGACTCCGGGGTCAGCTGCAGCTCCTTGATCGCGCGGTCGACCTTGTTGATGAACAGGACCGGCTTCACCTTCTCGCGGAGCGCCTGCCGCAGGACCGTCTCGGTCTGCGCCATCACGCCCTCGACGGCGCAGACGACGACGATCGCGCCGTCGACGGCCCGCATCGCCCGGGTCACGTCGCCGCCGAAGTCGACGTGGCCGGGGGTGTCGATGAGGTTGATCAGGTACGGCTCGTGCTCGAACTCGTGGACGATCGTCACGTCGGCGTTGTTGATCGTCAGCAGGCGCGCCTGCTCCTGCTCGTCGAAGTTGAGGTAGAGCTGCTTACCGGCGAGCTCGTCCGAGATCATCCCGGCGGCGGCCAGGAGGTTGTCGCTGAGGGTCGTCTTGCCGTGGTGGATGTGGGCGACGATCCCGATGTTGCGGATCTTGTCGATCTGGCGCATCATCTCCGGGATGGCCTTCGCCAGCTCGCTACGGATGTGCGTCATCGGTCCCCGTCCGTCCCGGCCGTCAGCGCGCCGACTGCGAGACGCGCTCGACCTCTTCCTTGCGCCCGACGGAGAACGACGTCAGGTCCCCCTTGGCCGCGAGGCGGATCTCGTCCGCGAGGCAGCTCTCGATCGGCTTGGTCGACTTGTGCGAGGCCTGGATCGCCCCGAGCGCGAGGTTGCGGATCGCCACGTTGAGGCGCCGGGCCGGGGAGGCGTCGACCGCCCGGGGGACGGAGATGCCGCCGAACTGCAGGCGCGTGACCTCCTCCCGGGGAGCCGCGTTCTCCACGGCGTCGACCAGGAGCTGGAGTGGGTTCTTGCCTTCCTTGGCGGCGATCTCGTCGAAGGCGCGCCGGATCGTCGCGAGGGCCTTCTGCTTCTTGCCGGTGAACTTGCCGCCCTTCATCAGGTGGTTCGCCAGCCGCTCCACCAGGTGCATGCGGGTCTTCTGGAACGGCTTGCCGCAGAGGCGCCCCTCGGTGTGGGGCGCGTAGACCGGATGCAGGTACAGGTACGGCAGCAGCCCCGGATCGTGGACCTCCAGCCCCTCGAAGGGGTACTTGCCGAACAGCGGAGGGATGGCGAACGGCGGCGGGGGGGGAGGCTGGGGCCGCTGGACGACCGGTCCGGCGTCCTCCGCCGGGACCTCGGGCGTGGGGCGCTCCAACGGGTCGCCGCTCATCGCGCCGGCTTCTCCTTGCGTCCCCGCACGAGCTCGTCCAAGGAGACGCCGTTCACCTGGATCACCTTGTAACGTACTCCCGGGATGTCCCCATAAGACCGGCCCATGCGGCCGCCGATCCCCTCGACGAGCACTTCGTCGTGCTCGTCGATGAAGTTGATCGCTCCGTCGCCGACCGCGAACGCCGTGACCTGGCGCCCGTTCTTGATGAGCTGGACCTTGATGCACTTGCGGATCGCCGAGTTCGGCTGCTTGGCCTCGACCCCGACCTTCTCGATCACGATCCCCCGGGCCTGCGGGGCCCCCTCGAGAGGGTCGGAGCGCTCCTTGAGGTGCAGGGTCCGGCGCTTGTAGTAGCGGTCCGACCAGCGTCGCCGCTGGCGAAGCCGCTCGAGGCGGCCTGCGGTGTTAAGACCGGACGGCGGTGGCATCGTCAGCGAAGGGAGCCGTCCACAGGGCCGCCCTATTTAAAATCCGTCCCGGCTCCGGCCGCCGGTGACGGCGGTGGCGTCGCGCGGGGGCGTCCGAGCGGGCCGGGCGCGAGCTCCGAAGGTCCCGGCGCCCGGGCCCATGTCCCCGGTGTCGGAGGAGGCGCTCCGGCGGGCGTTCGAGCTCCTCTCCGAGGAGATACGCCGCTGCACGCTCTGCCCTCTCGCCGCGAGCCGTACGCACGCCGTCGTCTACCGGGGTTCGCTGCGCCCCCGCCTCGTCTTCGTCGGCGAGGCCCCCGGCCGCGCGGAGGACCTCGCCGGGCAGCCGTTCGTGGGTCGATCGGGGCGGCTGCTGGACCGGGCGATCGACCAGCTGGGGAGCGGGCTCGGGGCGTACGGCGTGCTGAACGTGCTGAAGTGCCGTCCACCGGAGAACCGCTTCGACCCTCACGCGGCCCGTACCTGCCGGCCGTACCTGGACCGGCAGCTCGGGCTGCTCCGCCCGTCGGCCCTCGTTCCGCTGGGGACGAAGGCGCTCGCCGCGCTCGAGCCGGGGGCGCCGGCGATCCTCGAGGTCGCCGGGCGGCCCCGGCGGTTCGCCGACCGCTGGGGGTTCCCGCTGATCCACCCGGCGGCCGCCCTGCGCTCCACGCGGCTCCACCGCCGGTGGGACCAGGACGTCCAGGCGCTCGGCAGCTGGTTGCGCCGCGGCGCGCTCGAAACCCTATAACCCGCTCGCGGCTCGAACGGGCGTGGAGCCCCTCGAGCTGTTCCTGCTCGACGGGTCGTACCAGGCCGTGGACGACGGGGTCGTCCTCGAGCTGTTCGGCCGGTCCCGCGACGGGGGGGCCGTCGTCGCCCGGTACTATGGGTTCCGCCCGTACTTCCTCCTGGTCGAGCCGACCGACGACGAGCAGGCCCGGCTCGGCGCCGATACCGAGGTCGTCCAGCGGGAGGCCGCCTCGGTCTTCTACGGCGGCCGGGACCGGCCGGCCCTGCGGGTCACGATCCGCCACCCCTGGCGCGTGCCGGAGTACCGCAAGGGCTACGCCGGCGCGGGCCCCGAGGCCAGGGTCCTATCTTGCGACATCCCGTTCGTCCACCGCTTCCTGTACGACAAGGGCCTCGGCCTCTGCCTGCGCTTCGACGCGGAGGACGAGCCCGAGGCGATCCGGGCCCGCTACACCGTCCCCCGGGTCGTCCGGGTCGTCACGGAGGCCGGACACGACATCGCGGTCGCGGAGCCGTTCCGCCCCGCCCTGCGCATTTTGTCGTTCGACATCGAGAACGCGATCCGGGAGCGCACGATCTACACGATCTGTGGCGTGGCGGAGGGGGGCGATCGACCCCGCCGGACGTTCCGCCTGAGTGCCCCGGAGGAGCGGACGATCCTCGAGGAGTTCCTGCGGCTCGTCGTCGACGACGATCCGGACGTGATCACCGGCTACAACATCGGCGGCTACGACCTGCCGCTGCTCGCCGAGCGGGCGAAGGCGCTCGGGCTCGGGCCCCTCGTGCTCGGCCGGGAGCGGTCGGAGGCCGACGAGCTCGGCGAGCGCCTGTGGAAGGTGACGGGCCGGATCATCGCCGACGCTTGGTGGAGCGCGCGGCGCGAGCTCCGCCCGAAGCAGGAGAGCCTGCAGTACGTCGCCCGGACGCTGCTCGGCGACTCCAAGCTCGACGTGGACCGACGGAACATCACGGAGGAGTGGCGGCGCGACCCGGCTCGGGTCATGGAGTACTGCGAGCACGACGCCGACCTCGCCCTGCGGATCCTGGTGCGGCTGCGGGCCCTGGAGAAGGCGGCCGACCTGGCGACCGTCGCGCGCATGCCGCTCGAGGAGGGGCTCAACGGCCGCACGAGCCAGTTCATCGACGCGATCCTCATCCCCCGGGCCGACCGGCGCGGCATCGGGGTCCCGCCGAACCATCCGCGCTCGGCGGAGAGCGCGATCGAGGGCGGGTATGTCCACAGCATCCGCCCCGGCCTGTACCCGTGGGTGGTCGTCCTCGACTTCAAGGCGATGTACCCGTCGATCATCGTCGCCCGGAACCTCTGCTTCACCACCCTATCCCCGGACGGCACCACGATCGCCCCCGGCGGGGCCCGGTTCCTCGCCCCGGAGGTCCGCCGCGGCATCATTCCGGAGATCCTCACGGAGCTGCTCGCGGACCGTGAGCGGTTCCGCGCGGCGGGCCGCACCGCGACGAGCCGGGAGCTCGCGGAGTACTACGACGGCCTGCAGAACGCCGTCAAGGTGCTCATGAACTCGTTCTACGGGGTCCTCGCCTCCAGCTTCTACCGGTTCACGAACAAGGAGATCGGCGCGTCGATCACGGCGTTCGCCCGCGAGGCGATCACGACGATCATCCGCGAGCTCGAGCGCGGAGGGTTCGACGTGATCTACTCGGACACGGACTCGGTGTTCGTCCGCTCGCCGGTCCCGACGCTGGAAGGGGCCCGAGAGTTCGGCGAGGGGCTGGCGCGCCGGTTCACGGCCGCCGGGGCGACCTTCGAGTTCCAGTCGGTGTACGAGACGTTCTTCTCCCACGGGGCGAAGAAGCGCTACGTCGGACGCGCCGTCTGGCCCCGGGAGGAGCGGATCGTCCGGGGCTACGAGACGCGCCGCAGCGACGCCTTCGACTACCAGTCCGAGGCGCTCCTCGAGGTCTTCGATCTCGTCCTCAAGGGCGAGACCGAGGCGGCGGTCCGCCGCTCGCGGGAGCTCGTGCTGGCCGTGCGGAACCACGACGTCCCGGTCGAGCGGCTCGTCATCGCCCGGGCCGTCCGGGGCGAGTCGGAGTACAACGCGACGACGCGAGATGCCCTGCCGTTCCTGCGCGTCTACCGCCAGCTGAAGTCCGAGGGATACGACGTCGTCCCCGGCATGCGGGTCGCCTGGGTCGTCACGGATTCGCGCCGCAGCCCGCAGGAGATCGAGCCGTGGATCGAGGGGCGGCCGTTCGGCAAGGAGCCGGACTGGGAGTACTACGCCGAACGGGTCGCCCAGACGCTCGCCCGGGTCACGGAGGTCTTCGGCTGGGACGCGGCGTCGCTGGTCCGGGGCAGCCACCAGCAGCGCCTGGGGGGGGAGGAACCCGCGGCGGCCCCCGCCGACGGGCCGCCGACGACGCTCGACTCGTCCGTCGCCGGCCTCGGCAACCCGGCCCGGCGCCGCACGGCCAATCGGAGCCTCACGGACTGGCAGTGAGGGTCGGCTCGGGGGCTCCGCCGTCCCGCCCGGCCGCCAGCGCGATCACCCCGCCCACGGCGGCGACCGGCACACCGAGCAGCCCGAGGAGAGGCGGCGCGATCCCGAGCACGGCGGCCGTGAGGAGGAGCGTGAAGATCGGGATCCCCGTCATCAGCATCGGGGGGAACGCGAGCCCGGCACGGGCGAGGGCCCGGAAGTAGAGCAGGGGGGCGAGGAAGAAGCTCCCCAGCCCGTTCACGAGGAGCAGGGCCAGGGCGGTGGGCCCGATCCCGGCGAGGGCCCCCAGGCCACCGGGGACCAGCGGCGCGACGAGCGCCGAGGCGATCGCTGCGCCGACCATGGAGCCCCCGACGACGGCCGTCATCGGCGCCTCCGTGACGGCTCGGGCGGAGAGCGGAAAGTAGAACGCGACGGTGAGCGGGACGGCCGCGACCACGAGCCACGAGATCCCGCGGACCGCCGCGATGCCGCCGCCCCCGACGATCGCCAGGGCCCCGCCGCCGGCGCAGAGCACGAGACCGACCAGGAACGCCGGGCGCGCGAGCTCGGGCCGGTGGACGCGAACGATCAGGGCCACGACCAGGGGCGTCGCGACGACGTCGCCGATCAGGGAGAGGAGGGAGGCGTCGACGGCGCCGGTCAGGAACGTCGCCGCGAGGATCGACCCCTGCGAGCCGAACAGCAGGCCGAGGCGCAGGTAGGCCTGCGGCCGCGAGAACGTCCCGAGCAGCGCTCGCCCCTCGCCGTGCGCGCTCGCCCACCCGAGGTAGGCCACGCCTCCCCCCAGGAACGGGTAGAACAGGATCGCCGACGGGTGGGTGGCGTGCCTCGTCGCGAGCACGAACAGGTAGTACGTCGCCCACAGGAACGCCGCGCTGAGCGCTAGCGTGGCGGCGATGACCCGAGCTCGCACGCCGGACCGCACGGAGCGCGCTCGGTCGAGATCCTACGGGCCCGGGGAACGCGTTCTCGGGGGATCCGGGCGGGCGTCAACGTAGCCCTCGTAACGCACCCCGTGCGCCGACACCTCGACGCCGGTGCCCCGGGTGACGGAACCGAGCGCGAGAACCTCGCCGGCGCGCGCCCGGGCGAGGCGACGCCGGACTAGCGACTCGGACCGAGGGCGGACGACGACCGCGAAGCCGACCCCCATGTTGAACGTCTGGAACATCTCCCGCGCGGTGAGCCCGCCCAGCCCCTGGAGCCAGGCGAACAGCGGCGGAGGCTCGGGCCATCCGTCCAGGACGAACCGGCCGCTCGAGGTGAGGCGGCTGAGATTGCGCACGCCGCCCCCCGAGAGGTGGGCGAGACCGACCACACCCGGCAGGTCCGCGATGGCGTCGACCGGGCCGCTGTAGGTGCGCGTCGGCGTCAGCAGCTCCTCGCCGAGCGGTACCGAACCTCCCGGTCGGGGCCGACCGAGCGGCACGGACCGTCCTCGGAGGAGGTGTCGCACCAGGGTGAAGCCGTTGGCGTGGAGCCCGGACGCCGGGAGCCCCAGTACGCGATCGCCCGCACGGATCCGATCCCCGAGGATCGGTCGCCGCCCGTCCGGGAAGAACCCGAACGCCGTAGCGCCGAGGTCGATGCCGCGGACGATCTCCCCGACGAGCGCGGTCTCCCCGCCGACCAGCGAGCAGCGCGCCGCCACGAGACCGCGATGCACCCCCCGGCCGATCCTCCGGAACACCGAGCGCTCCGCCGATCCGCAGAGGATCGTGTCGACGATCGCCGCCGGGCGGGCCCCGACGGCGGCCAGATCGTTGACGTTGATCGCGACCAGGTCCTCGCCGACCTCCTCCCATCGGTCGAGCTGCTCGGCGAGGAGGACCTTGGTCCCGACGGTGTCGGTCGTCAGCGCGGCCGTCATCCGGCCGATCCGCACCAGCCCCGCGTAGTGGCCGGGGGCCGCGAGCGCCCGCCCGTGCGACGGCGGCGCCCGATACCGCGCCGCGCGCAGCATCTCGCGCAGGGCGCCGGATCGGGCGGTGACGTCGACCCCGCTCGCGGCGTAGGTCCTTGGGATCCAGCGCCGGGGTCGGCGTGCCACAGGGGCGCGAGCCGACCGCGGGCAAAACCCCTTGCCCGGCCGCCCCGCTCGCTCTTAACAGGAGGCCGCGTCGGCGGGGCGATGGCCCCTCCCGCCCGCGCCCGTTCCCGGGCCCCGGCGCGTCGGTCGGCGGAGGCGGAGCTGGTCCTCGCCGGACGGGCGTTCGTGCGAGGACGGCTCCAGCCCGTGGAGATCGGTGTCGACGCGGACGGACGCCTCGCCGCGATCGGCAAGTCGGTCGCCGGCGCCCGGCGCCATGACGTCGGCGAGCGGATCCTGATCCCCGCGGCGACGGACCTCCACGTTCATTTCCGCGAACCGGGAGGCTCGCCGGAGGCGGAGACGATCCCGACGGGGAGCGTCGGCGCGGCGATCGGAGGCGTCTCCCTGGTCGGCGAGATGCCGAACACCGAGCCGACCACTTCGACCACCGACCGTCTAGACGAGAAGGCGGACCGGGTCCGTGGCCGGTCGGCCGTCGATGTCCTGCTGTACGCCCATCCGTCGAGCCCGGGCCAGGTCGCGGCCCTGGGCCGACGGGCCGGGGGCTTCAAGCTGTACCTGAGCCCCACAACCGGGATCGACCGGGTCCCGAGCGCGGGCGAGCTCCCCGCCTTGCTCGAGGCGCTCGCGCGCGTCGATCTGCCGGTCTCGGTCCACGCCGAGGAGCCGCTCGCGTTCCGGGCGGGGGCCGCCCCGACCGACCTGGTCGGTTGGGACGCGGCTCGCCCCGCGGCCTCCGAGGCCGCCGCGGTGATGCGCGCCCTCGCGGCCCCGGCGGCGCTGCGCCTGCACGTCGCCCATGTGACGACCGCGGCGATCGGCCGGACGATCCGCGACCGGCAGGTCTCCTTCGAGGTGAGCCCGCATCACCTCCTGCTCTCCACGGAGTCCGGGCGGGACCCCCGAGCCAAGGTCAACCCGCCGCTGCGCTCCGAGGCCGAGCGGGCCGCCCTCTGGGAGGAGTACCGGGCCGGCAGGGCGCCGATGGTGGCGAGCGACCATGCGCCCCACCCCGTCGCCACGAAGGAGCTCCCGTTCGAGGCCGCGCCCAGCGGCGTCCCGGGGGTGGAGACCCTGCTGCCGCTCCTGCTCGCCCGGGTCGCCGCCGCCGAGCTCCCGTTGCCGGTCCTGACCGCGACCGCCTGCGACCGGCCCGCGCGCCACCTCGGCCAGCCGCAGGGGAGGCTGAGCCCGGGGCACCGCGCGAACCTGCTGGTCGTCGACTTCCGCCGTCGTCAGCGGCTCCGGGGGGATCGGCTCCATTCCGCCTGCGGCTGGACGCCGTTCGAGGGACGGGAGGCGGTCTTTCCCGTGGAGCACTGGCGGGACGGGGTCAGGATCGTCGACGACGGAGAGTACGTCGGGCGGCTCGACGGCCAGGTCGTCCGACCGGAGTACGCGCCGGGCGCGGTGCGAGGGGCGCCCCCGGTCGGCTGATCGGCTGGCGGACCGAGCGTCTCGCCGCGCGCGGCCTAGCCCCGCCGCGATCGGTCGATCCGTCGGGGGGGCCAGCCGGGGGCGACGCGCTCGGTGAACACGAGATAGGCGTACACCGCGGCGATCGCGACGACGGCGAGGATGATGTCATCGAACAGGGCGAACAGCGACTCCACGACCCCCCAGTGGGCGCGGAGCAGGATGCCGAGGTACAGGAACGCCACCGCGAACGGCACGAGCCCGACGGTCGTGTACGCACCGAAGCGCCCCGGGGCCATCTGGGAGGTCCCGGCCGGGTAGCTGATGTAGCTCCGAACGACCGGCATCAGCCGGGCCACGGCGACGGTCGCCTCCCCGCGCCGAGCGAAGAACCGGTCCATCGCCTCGAGGTGCTTCGGCTCGATCTTGAGCGGGCCGAACCGCAGGCGTTCGAGGTGGTGACGCCACCACCGTCCCACGGCGTACGCCGCGTACGCCCCGACCAGGCCGCCGAGGACCGCGGCGAGCAGAGCCCCGGTGAACGAGAACGTCCCCTCGGCCACGAGGTAGCCGGCGAACGGCAGGATCACCTCGCTCGGGAGCGGGGGCAAGCCGAAGCTCTCCACCACGGCCAAGGCGAAGAGGCCGGGGAGGCCGATCGTTCCCAGGACGTAGACGACCAGCGCGACGACGCTCCCGACGAGCGAGAACGACATCCGGTCCCGCGCCCTTCGTCGACTAGGCGGCGGGCGGCGCGTCGAGGATCAGGCGGAACGGCTGCCGCAGGTGGACGTTCGTCACGGCCGGGATCCCGTCCACGGCCAACGGCTCCTGGCAGCCCCCGCACGACACCGAGCCGCGCTCGCGACCCAGCGCGACCGAGAGGGCCACGTCGACCTCGACCTGCCGGGGCCGGACGGGCGACCGGCGGATCGCCTCGCGCAGCCGGTCCAGCACGGCGAGAGGGTCGTCCGCGCTGCTCCGCCGGGGGCCCTCGGTGGGCCTGCCGTCCATCGTTCCTCGCACGCGGGGTCTAGGACGAGCCCCCGCCTGACGTCCCCGTCGGCGGGGATCCGTTCCTCTTCTTCGGCTTCTGCTTGAGGATGTCGCCGCTGATCTTCTCGAGCTCGGCCATGAGCGTGTCGATGTCGGGCTCGGCCTCCTCGGCGGCCGGCGCCGGGGGAGGCGGGGGAGCGGCCGCCACCGCGGGGGTCGGTACCGGCGTCGGGGCGGGCACCACGGCAGGCGCCGGGGCCGGCGTCACCGCCGGGACCACGGTCGGCGGGGGTGGGGGGGGAGGAGGCGGGGGCGCGACGGTCTCCGGACCTTCCAGGTACTCCCCGGAGGTCGCCGGGGTGGCCGAGGGGGAGGCGGTGTCCGGGGCTCCCTCCTGCCACAGCGGCTCGGGTCCCGAGCCGGCGCCGCTGGCCGCGGCCACGCCGCCGGCCATCGCCGCGCCCTCATAC
>JASIDM010000162.1 GCA_030044695.1 Thermoplasmata archaeon | reverse complement strand
AGCAGGAGTGGCGACCCGAGCGTCGCTTGGTAGACGGATTCAAACCGCTCGGACAGCCCACCGAGGCGACTCGTGAGCTCGTAAGCGGCGGTTCGATCAAGCCCTCCCACGGTCAGGTGTTGGACGTGAACGTCGGGTACCTTGAGTTCGACCGATCCCTGACCGATCAGGAAGAACCGGTGCCCGCCACGACGTAGCATGGAGGTGATCAGCTCCGCCCAGAAGTCGCGCAGGTCGACCCCCGCGACATGGACGTCGTCGATCACGGCGGCCAGGGTCCTGCCCTCCAGTGCCCGTAGCGCCAGATCGGCGCACTCCCGGGGCAAGGGCGGCCGAGGCAGCTGGACGTAGTGGGCCAGTTGGGGCTTCCCTAGTAGGGTGAACGCGTGAGAGAGGGCTGTCAGAAACTGGCGTGGCGAGTTCCCCGGCCGAGTCGTGTACCAGAACGGCAACATCCCGGCCCGAGATCTTCGAAGGAACCGGCTGACCAGCGAGGTCTTTCCCATCCCCGCGGGGCCGTCGATGATCGTTACTGTGCCCCCTTCGCCCCAGCCTGCCGCCAAGCGTTCGAGCTCCTCTCGGCGTCCAAGGAAGGGACTGGGGGGCGGGGGAAGCTCTCCGGTCAGCAGCGGCACGTCACTTGTGACCTGCTTGAGCCGCGACTGACCGGAGCTCGTGAGTCGGTAGGTGAGCTGCCTCCGCTTGCCCTCCCGTACGAGGCCCCTCTCGCAGCTCAGAAAACCCGCGCTGACCAGGTCCCGGAGCGGCCGGGACATCGAGCAGGGATGGTAGCCTAGCGCCTTCGCGAGCTCCCGCTGGCTGATGCCGTAGACCTCCTCGAACGGCTCGTGGGTCTGGACGTAGTCGAGGATTTCGACGGGCAGATGCGTCTGGAGGCCCACGGAGGTTGGAGGGCCCTCCCTCTACATAGACTTAATTTGTACAAACTATCGTAGGACGTTTAAGTACTAAATCGCGACAAGTGGTGGTCGATGACGCGGCCCGCGAGCACGGCCTACCTCGGAGGCATCCGCGCGATGCTCGAGGTGGCGATGATCTGCCCGCGGTGCGGCAAGCACCTTCCCGACACCCCCTCCGCCTCGGCGGTCCACCTCTCCCGCGGAGGCTGCCGCCCGATGGTCTACGCGGCGCTCCCTGAGCCGGAGCCGGTCGCCTCCGAGAGTGACGTTCCCCTGACGCCGGCGGGCCGGCGGATCCACGACTTCGAGACCCCCCTGCCCCACCCCACTCCGGTCTCGGCGTTCCCCCGGTCCTCGTTCGCGACGGCCCGGACCGACCCGACCCGCAGTCTTGCCATCCCGTGGCTCCGCCCGCCGGACCTGGGTGAGGTGCTGTGATGTTGCACCGCTCGGGCGGCCACAGCTCGCGCCGGGCGCATCCCGGGGCGGGCGGCGCAGCCTCCTCGGCGCGCGTCCTGATCGCGGTTGCCCCCCAGCCACGGCTCACCAACCCCACCCGCTGGGGCTGGCCGCACTGGCTCGCTCCGGCGTACAAGGCCGGGGGGCAGCCCACGTCGACCCACCGCCCTCTCGAGGATTACGGATGATCGAGGACATTCCGCTCTAGTCTCACGATGACCTGGGCCCTCGCGGGGTTCCCGGCTCCGCGAGGGCCGTTTATTTCTCCGGGGTTCGTTGTTCGAGCCTTCCACCAGGGCCCCGCCGTTCCGGGGCAAAGCAGATAGTCTGGCCCGCTCCGACCCGACCGCAACGGCATGGTCGCGGGGAAGTGCACGGTCTGCGGAGGACCGACCGAGACGGGCTATCTCGTGACGTCGAACGGTTCTGGGCTCTTCTGGGCCCACGATGCCCCCGAGTCCAGGGCGCGACCGAAGGGCCTGGAGGTCCTGGTCGGCACGCGGTTCGGCGGGACGTACTCGGCGAACCTTCCCGGGGTCCGCTGCCGGAACTGCGCGACCCTGCTGCTGCGGTTGCCGAAGTCCCCGTAGGGGCTACGACGAGGCGCCCGCGACCGTCAGCGGTCGGACCAGGACCGGCGGCGCCGCCAGCGCGTCGGAGAGTTCCACGCGGCTGCCGAGGGCCTCCACGTTCGCGAGGAGCGATCGTGTCCCGGGCGGGGCGAAGACGACCCCTCCGACCGTCCCCCCGCGGACCGGCTCGGCGATCTTCCCCGAGCGGATCCGGTAGCCGATCCGGATCTCCCCGCCGAACGACGCCGACACCGGGTCCGGTTGGGCCCAGCCCAGCTGGGTGACCAGGACGCCGTCCCCGGCGGCCTCCGCGAGCTCCGGGAGGCCACCGGCGTCCCCCGGATCGAGGACCAGGGTCGTCGAGGAGGGGTTCGGTCGGCTCGCGAACCGCAGGGCCGACATCGGGCCGAACCGCCCCCGCAGGGCGTTACCGGTCGACGTGGTCGAGAACGCCGAGGCGTACAGGGAGTCGTAGAGGAGCCCGCCGACCTTCCCCTGGCCGATCAGCAGGCGCGTCCCCGCCGAGCTGCCCTCGTCGTCGTACGGCGCCGACCCCGGGGCCCAGGGGTAGGCTCCCTCGTCGCGGATCGTCACCCGCTCCGCCGCCAACGGCGTCCCGCCCTCCGGCGCGAGCTTGCGCAGGCGCGCCCAGCCCGTGAACCGGAACCCGAGGACGTTCGGCAGGATCCCGGAGAGCACGTCGGGAGGGAGCACGACCGGGAGCTCCCCCGACGGCGGCGGCACGGCCCGCCGGACGTCGGCGGCGTAGCGGCACCAGTCCTCGACCTCGGCGGGCACGCGGGACGGCTCGAGCCGCCGCTCGCTGCGCGTCACCCAGAACTCGCCCGGCGGCCGGCCCTCGGGCCCGCCGAACGCCTTGACCCCGAGCTCGAGCTCCACGCTCGTGGAGTTGAACGCCACCCGCAGTCCGGTGGAGTTCGCCATGGACTGCTCCCGCAGGACCGCCTTCACCGAACCGAACGTCGGGGCGGCCCCCGACTTGCCCCGGAACCCTCCCACGAGCGCGTGGACGTACCCGCGAAGCGCCTCGGCGGGGTCCTCCCAGAGCTTCCGGTCCAGGAACTCCGAGCCGCCCGGGGCAGGCTTGCCGGACGGCAGCTCGATGGACTTCGCCGGGAACTCGGCGTGGCGCGTGGCCGACTCCGCGTCGGCAAGCACGGCCCGGAACCCCTCCGGCGAGAGGTCCGTCGACGCCTGGAACCCGATCCCCACGCCCCCGTTACGGGGCCGGAACAGCCGCAGCCCATACCCCTCGACGTCGATCGGTCCTCGCTCCAGCTCGACCGACGTTCCCTGCAGATGGATCTCGTACCGTCGGGTCCGCTCCCCGACGAGGTCCCAAGGGACGTCGAGGTGGACCTGCTCGGCGACCCGGGCGGCGATCTCCGAGGTCTCGGCCGCGCCGGTCACGCCGGCCCCACGATCGCGCGCGAGAGGAGGTGCACGCCCCCGCTACCGACGGGGAGGTAGTCCGAGTGGCCTTTGCCGCAGTACCCCGGCTCCATCTCCGTCGCCGGCTCCTGGGCGACGCCCCGGATCGCCCGCAGGAAGTCGAGGACCTTGCCGGAGAGCGCCATCGGCCCGACGAGGTCGGTGACCTTGCCGTGCTCGATCCGGTGGCCCTTGCGGACCTTGATCTGCATCTGGCCGCCGAGCGGGTCCTCGATCCCGCTCATCCAGCGCTCCAGCAGCACGCCGTCCTTCACGTCGCCGATCAGCTCGTCGACGGTCCGGTCCCCGGGGACGACGTAGGTGTTCGTCATCCGGACGAACGCCCGGCTCATGAAGTTCGAACGCCGCGTGTTCCCGGTCGGCTTGGCGCCGAGGATCGCGGCCGTCTCGCGGTCGTGGAGCGCCCCGACAAAGCGGCCCCGGTCGATCAGCAGCGTGCGGTGCGACGGGTTCCCCTCGTCGTCGCAGAACCCGGAGCCCCAGCCGCCGGGGACCGTGCCGTCGTCGACCACGGTGAGGAACTCGGGCGCGACGACCTGGCCGAGGATCGGCTTCAGGTAGGAGCGGTCCCGCACGAACTGGTCGGCCTCCGTGCCATGGCCGAACGACTCGTGGGCGAACGTCCCGGAGACCCCCGGGTCGAGCAGCACATCGGTCACGCCAGCGGGCGGGGCCTTGGCCGCCAGCAGGGCCCGCGTCGACGCCGCGGTCCTGCGGACGGTGGCCTCCCCGAGGTCGGGGGCCCGCTCCAACCCACCGATCCCGCCCTGGCTCCAGTAGTCGGCGACGGCCCGGCCGTTCTCGATCGCCATCGGCACGACGACGGCCCGGGTCCGCTCCAACTGCTGGAGGCAGCGCGCTCCGGCGCTGTTGAGGTACAGCCGGTCCGTCTCCTCCCACGCCAGGGCGACCTGGGCCTCCTTGATCTCCGGGGAACCTAGGGCGTAGCCGAGAAGCTCCTTGCCGAGCGCGACGGTCCCTTCCGGGCCCAGCTCCCGCAGGGAGCGCTTGCCCTTCGCGGTCCACGATCCCCGGGTCGTCGCGGACTCCCCCGGGGGAGCTGCCGACCCGTGGGTCCGGGAGGCCTCGCGCTCGATCCGCTCGGCGGCCTCCCGGATCGATCGGGGGGCGAACTCCGAGGCGGCCGCCTCGGTCCAGTGGCTTCCCGTCCAGGCGCGGAAGACGAAGCCGCGGAGCCGGGGCTCGACGGTGACGGTCGTGGACTTGCTGTCGAGCCGGACCTCCTGGCCCGCCCCGCTCTCCGCGAACAGCTCGGCGAACTTCGTACCGCGAGCCAGGCGATCCAGCGCCTGAGCGAGATCGCCCTCGTGGTCGGCAACCGAAGTCAACGTCCGTGTCAGGTGCGCCGCCAGATAACTCCGCGGGCGCCTCGACGGTTGAGGGCGTGGTGGGAGCCGGCGGTGGTCCCTCCTCCCAGAGCCGATATAGGAGGAAGCGATTCCCGACCTGCGTGCCGGGGCGTGTAGCGACCCGAGACTTCGGGCTGATCGGCTTCGACCACGTCGACCTCAAGGTCAAGGACCGGGCGCGAGCCCGACGGTTCTTCGTCGAGCAGCTCGGCATGGAGGTGATCGGCGAGGGGCCGGACCACACCTACCTCCTCGCGGGCGACGAGGTCCTGGGGCTCCACGACGCGGGCGACGACGACGGTCCGAAGGGGGTCCACCATGTGGCCCTCCGCGTCAGCGAGTGGACGGGCCTGCGTAGCCGCGTCGGACGGGCCCGGGTGACGATCACCGGGGAGAAGGAGCGGGACGACTCGCGCTCGCTGTACCTCCGAGGGCCGGAGGGCCTGTCGATCGAGCTGGTATGGAGACCCGACCCCCACACCCACGTCTGCGCCCACCCGGCGCCCCCTCCGGCCCCGCCGGCCGACGACGACGACGGTCCGAGCTAACGCCGGGCCGCCCGCGGGGTCGGGGCGGCCGCCAGCGCGATCCCCGGTACGGGGGTGAGCCAGTTGGCGTACCGAGCCTCCTCGCCCCGCACCGCCTTCCCGAAGACCCCCATCACCGACTTCGTCACCGGGCCCGGTACGGCGGTCCCGACCGCCTGGTG
>JASIDM010000161.1 GCA_030044695.1 Thermoplasmata archaeon | reverse complement strand
CACAAGCGCTGGTGGCCGCAGGACATCGGCTTCTTCGGGCTCATCAGCGGGATCGGCACCACGGTCGGCCTCGGCCTCGGCTTCGTCTGGCTGTTCGGGATCGGCCGCGGCGCGCCGGCGGTCGAGGTGATGACCGGACTCCTCCTGCTCAGCGGCGCGCTCGCCCTCGTCTCCGCCGGGATCGCCTGGGCGTGGATCGAGGAGCCGTCGCACCGGGTCGACCGCCCGACGGTCGCCGAGCTCCTACACCTGCGGCAGGGACTGGTCGAGCGCGTCCGGAACTTCAAGAACCGGCTCTCGGGGATCGTCGACCTCACGAGGGCGCCCGCCGAACGCCTTCCCGGTCGGGAGTACCTGTTCCTCGCCGCCCTCGGCGTGATGTGCGTCGGCTTCGACATCTTCTACGGTCCGTTCCCGGTGTTCCTGTGGCAGTACGCGCACTTCTCCGACGCGGGGGTCTTCATCGTCTACCTCGGCTCCGCCGCGGCGTCGACGTCGCTGTTCTTCCACTCCGGCAAGGCCGTCGAGGTCCACTCGCCGAAGTCGGTGTTCGTCGAGTCGCTCTACGGCCGGGTCGCGCTGATGCTGCTGTTCCTCTGGGCGCCGGTGTACTTCCTGTTCGGTCTCGGCAGCCCGCTGCTGCTCGGCTGGCTCACCGTCCTCAACGCGCTGCTCGGCGTGACCTGGGCGTTCATCAGCACGGCGAGCACGCTGTTCCTCGTCCGGCTCGTCGGGCGCTCGGCCCGGGGCCGGGCCCTCGGCCTGTACAACGCCATCGGCGGCGCGGGCGGCCTGGTCGGCGTGCTGCTCGGCGGCTGGATGTACGTCACCTTCGGCGTCCACTTCGCCTACACGGTCGCCGCGGGCACGGTCGTCGTCGGCGCGCTGCTGCTCGCCCCCATCCCGTACCACGTCTTCCAGGCGCCGCGTTCCGCCGGCCACCGCCGGACCCTCTCGCGGAGCTCCCGCGCCACCCTGTCGGCCCCCCCGCGCCGACCGCCGTCCGGCTAACCGACCATCTCCCAAGTGAGGGTACGGATCACGTAGCCGAGGGCGAGGTGGGCCAGGAACCGCTCGAGCTCGGGCGGGTAGTCGCGGATCTGGCAGGAGCGGTAGCCGAGCTGGCCCACCGCCACCGGGTCGGCGCCGCGGAGGATGGCGAACTTGCCGGTGAGGCGCTCGTGGATCGTGTACGTTGTCCCGCCGTAGGCGACCGTCATCGGGCCAAACGTCGACGACGCGGTCTTCCACGACTCGTCGCCGACCTGGATGCGGATCTCGTCGATCTTCGCCCGATAGGAGACCGTGGCGGCGACCGTCCCCGGTTCGTCGGGACGGTACAGGTGGTACTCCGTCGAGAACAGCGCGGCGAGCCGACGGCCGAGGCCGGTCTGCTCGGCCTCGATCGGCCGGCCGAGCCAGACCGCGTCGCCGACGCGGACCTCGATCACGTTCCTGAGGATGCGCGCGGTCGCCTGGATCATCCGGGGAAGCGCCGACACCGGTACCCCGGCACGCGGTAATAATGGCGGCCGGCTCGCCCGGCCCCATGGCCGAGGCGGCGCCGGTGCCTCCCGCCTCCGATCTGGCGGTGGGGCTCGGCTTCTACCTGTCCCGCCTCCCCGGGGTCGGCGGTCGTCTCAAGGCGACGCCCGAGGAGTTCCGGGTCCGGGAGGTCTCGAGCTACCCCCCGCCGGATCCCGCCGGTCCGTACACGATCCTCCGGGTCGAGAGCCGGGGCTGGGAACAGCACGAGCTCGCGGAGGCGATCGCGCGCCGATTGGGCCTGCCCCGCCGGTCCCTCTCCTGGTCCGGGACGAAGGACCGGCGCGCCGTCAGCGAGCGGCTGTTCTCCTACCGAGGTCCGGCGGTCGCCGGGGACCTCGGGCTTCCCGGGGTCAGCCTGGTCGACGCCTATCCGTCCCGCGAGCGGTTGCTGCTCGGCCGCCACTACGCCAACGCCTTCGAGATCCACGTGCGCGGCCTCGCCGAGCCGCCGCAGGCACTGGCGTCGTGCCGAGCCGTGGAGCGGGAGCTGCGGGAGGCCGGGGGCTTTCCCAACCTCTTCGGGGCGCAGCGGTTCGGGGAGGTCCGCCCGATCACCCACGCCGTCGGCCGATGGATCGTCCGCGGGGACCTCGCGGCGGCGGTCGAGGCCTACCTGCTCGACCGGCCCCCGACGGGGACCGAGGGGATCGGCGACGCGGCGCGGGCGGCGTACGCCGAGCATCGGGACCCGCGGCGGGCGCTCGGCGAGTTCCCCCCGGAGTACCGCTTCGAGCGGGCGATCCTCGACCGTCTGGCCCGGGGCGACCCTCCGGCGCGGGCCCTGCGCGCGCTCCCGTTCGAGCTACGGCGCCTGTTCGTCCACGCCTACCAGGCGTACCTGTTCAACCGGTACGTGACGGCCCGCCATCGGGCAGGGGGGCCGCTCGCCACGCCGGTCCCCGGGGACCGGCTCGTACGGCTGGGGCGCGACGGCACCTGGCGAGGCCAGGACGTCGCGGAGGTCGGCGTGGAGAACCTCCCCGAATGCGAGGAGCTGGTCCGCCGGGGTCGGGCGCTCGTCGCCGGACCGCTGGTCGGGCTGGCGACCTCCCTCGGCGGGGGAGGCTACTCGGGGCTGCTATCGGCGATCCTCGAGGACGAGCGGGTCACCCCCGCCTCGTTCGCGGTCCCCGCGGCGCCGGAGCTCGCCAGCGACGGGACTTGGCGCGCGGTCCTGCTCCCGATGCCTCCGCTCGGGCTGGTGGCCGACGGGGACGGGGTCTGGTTCCGGTTCGCGCTCCCCCGGGGCGCCTACGCTACCGTGCTGCTCCGGGAGTTCCTGAAGGGGCCGACCGGACCGGTGGACGGCGCGCCGGCGCCCGAGCCCGCACCCACCCCGTCGAGCCGAGGCTACTAATACCCGGCCCCGGAGTCCGAGGCGGGGCGGCGCAACGGATGGCGATGGAGGCAGTACGACCGTTCTACCCGGCCCTCGTTTCCCAGGGGCCCCGACGGCCTGACCTCGAG
>JASIDM010000160.1 GCA_030044695.1 Thermoplasmata archaeon | reverse complement strand
GAGGTGCCGTGTGAGGTGCACGTCGCCTCCGCTCACCGCACCCCGGAGAAGGTCGAGCGGCTCGTGGCGGACCCCACGACCGACGTCTTCGTCGCGATGGCCGGGCTCTCGGCCGCGCTGCCCGGGGTGGTCGCGGCGAGGACCCTGAAGCCCGTCGTCGGGGTCCCGATCCACCGGGGTCTCGGGCTCGACAGCCTCCTCTCGGTCGTCCAAATGCCCCCCGGCATCCCGGTCGCCGCCGTGGGCCTCGATTCCTCCGAGAATGCGGCGCTGCTGGCCGTGGAGATCCTCGCGCTCTCGCACCCGGAGCTCGTGGCCCGCCTCCAGCGCTACCGCGCCCGCTGGCGGGAGGAGCCCGCCGCCGAGCCCGCGAAGCCGGCATGAACGACCCCAAGCAGTTCGTGGCGCAGGCGATCGACAAGCTCCGGGCGGCTGTCCCGGGTCCGGCGGTCGTCGCGGCGTCCGGGGGGATCGACTCGACCGCCGCCGCGGTCCTCGCGGAGCGGGCCCTCGGCGACCGCGCCCACGCGATCTTCGTGGACACCGGGCTGCTGCGCGCCGGCGAGGTCGAGCGCGTCGACCGTCTGTTCCGGCAGAGCGGGCTCGCCTACCGCCGGGTCGAGGCGAGCGAGCAGTTCCTGAACGCCCTGCGGGGGGTGCGCGACCCGGAGCGCAAGCGCCGTCGGATCGGCGCCGAGTTCGTCCACGTGTTCGACGCGCAGGCCCGGGAGCTGGGGACCGACCGCCTGGTCCAGGGGACGATCGCGCCCGACTGGATCGAGAGCGGAGGCGCGCTGCGGGACACGATCAAGACCCACCACAACGTCGGCGGGATCCCGAAAGGCTCGCGCCTGGTCCTGGTGGAACCGCTCCGGGACCTGTACAAGGACGAGGTCCGGGCCGTGGCGCGCGAGCTCGGGATCCCCGAGGCCGAGCGCCAGCCGTTCCCTGGGCCGGGGCTCGCGGTCCGCGTGGAGGGGGCCGTGGACCGCGAGCGGCTCCGTCGCGCCCGCGTGGCGAACGCCGTCGTCGAGGAGGAGATCGACCGCGCCGTCGCCGCCCGCGAGCTGGAGCGCCCATGGCAGTACTTCGCCGTCCTGCTCGAGGCGAAGACCGTCGGGGTCACCGGCGACAACCGCGTCCACGGCGACGCCGTGAGCGTTCGGGTCGTCGACTCCGTCGACGCCATGACGGCGACCGCGGTCCCGGTCCCGGCGGCCGTGCTGGCCCGGATCGCCCAGCGGATCACCCGCGAGCTTCCCGGCGAGGTGGTCCGGGTGCTGTACGACGTCACGGACAAGCCCCCGGCGACGATCGAGTGGGAATAGCCTCGGACAGAGGCCCGGGCGTTCCGCGCAGAGGCTATCTACGCCCCGACTCCCTAGCGGGGACGATGGCGCCGACCGCCGCCCCGTCGACCCGCACCGTCCGCATCCCGGAGGAACTCGCCAAGCGTCTGGAGTCGCGCCTGGAGGGCTCGGCGTTCGACTCCGTCGACGGGTTCGTGGCGTTCGTCCTGGGGCGCCTCCTCGAGGAGGCCGGGGGCCCGGGGTTCAGCGAGGAGGACGAGCGGGTCCTCAAGGAGCGGCTCCGCTCCCTCGGCTACATCGACTGACCCGCCCCCGGGGCCAACGCTTTCCCCCCCGAGAGGCTCGCTCGACCGTGCCGACCTGCCCGTTCTGCGGCGCCCCGGAGACCGACCGGTTCGAGCTGGAAGGTCGCCGGTTCCTGGTCTTCGCCTGCATGTTCACGCCGGCCGTCGATCCCCGCCTGGACGAGACGGAGCTGACCGAGCATCTCGCTCGGACCTACCGCCGCGACGCCGCCGGCCCGTACTTTCGATCGACGTGCGACCGGCTGCACCGGTACGTCACGCGGGGCGACGTCGCCGAGGCGATGCGGACCGGGGCCCGACCGCCCGGCGGGGCGTAGCCGATCAGCGGGACGCCGGCGCCAGCTTCGCGACGACAGCGTCGGTCGGCACGAGGTGCCGGGCGAGCCCGAGCTCGTCCGGATTGGCCCCGAGGGCGAGCCCCACGAGCTGGGGCAGGTGGAAGATCGGCATGTCGAGGGACCGGCCCACGAGCTTCTCGGCGGGGGCCTGGTAGGCATCGAGCGAGATGTGGCAGAGCGGACAGGGCGTCGCCATCGCCTCGGCGCCGTGGTCCTTCGCGTCGAGGATCTGGCGGCCCGCGATCCGGCCGGCCGTCTCCGGCTTGACGAACTGGATCGGGAACCCGCAGCACAGGACCCGGCCCCGGTACATCACCGGCTCCGCCCCGAGGGCGGCGAGGAGGTCCTCGAAGGCGTGGGGCTCCTCGGGCGACTCCCACTGCAGCTCGTCCGACGGGCGGAGGAGGTGGCAGCCGTAGAACGCACCGACCTTGATCCCGGCGAGCGGGCGCCGGACCTTCGCCCGGATCGCCTCCAACCCGACGTCCTCTACCAGGACGCGCAGGAGGTGGGTGACCTTGGACGTCCCCCGGTAGTCGATCCCCATCGGCCGCAGGACCGCGTCGACCTTCGCCCGGACGGCGGGGTCCTGCAGCCGGATCTTGGCGAGGGTGAGCATCCCCTGGCACGTCGAGCAGACCGTCATCAGGTCCAGGCCGGCCCCCTCCGCGATGGCGAGGTTGCGCGCGTTGATCGCGACGTTGAGCGTCTCGTTCGCCTCGTCGACGAACCCCGAGCCGCAGCAGGAGAACCGGGGGAACTCGACGAGCTCGATCCCCAAGGACCGGCAGACCCACCGGGTCGCGAGGTCGAGCTCGCGCCCGGACTCCTGCGCGACGCAGCCGGGATAGTAGGCGAGCCTCATCGACCGTCCTTCGGCTCGAACGCGGCGTAGATCCGCTCGAGCTCGTCCAGGCCCTCGATCGGCCCGGGCCGTCGCGTCACCTCGGGCTTCTTGCGCCAGATCCGGATCCCCTGCGGGACCTGCGGGAGCATGCCGAGGACCCCGAACGTCTGGCGGACCAGCTTGGCCTCCTGCAGGGTCCCGCGCTCGCGCACGTTGCTCGCGAACCCGACGGCGTGCCGCGAGCCGGGCTCGGTCGGGCCCTGGGCGGCGATCGCCATCTCCTTCAGGTCGCGGATCCGCTCGCTCGGCCGGACGTCCTTCGGGCACGCCTCGGTGCAGAGGTGGCAGCGCAGGCAGAGCCAGAGCCCCTCGGTCTGGATGCGGACGAGGCGGTCCTGCCGGGCGGCGTCGCGCGGGTCGACGACGAACCGGTACAGCTTGGCGAGGGCCATCGGGCCCGGGAACGCCGGGTCGGCGGCGACGGCCGGGCATGCCGAGTAGCAGGCGGCGCAGGCGATGCAGCGCGGGGTGTCGTGGAACCGCTCGACCTCCGCCGGGGTCATCGGGTTCGGGCGACCCTCGGGCATCGGGTGCCGGGGATCGAGCTTGAGGTGCGGCTCGATCCGCTCGTACTCCTGCCAGAACGGCGCCTGGTCGACGACCAGGTCCCGCAGGACCGGCTGGTTCGCCATCGGCTCGACGACGACCCGGCCGTGGCGCTCGAGCTCGGGCCCGACGGGCGTCTCGCACGCCAGGCGGCTCTTGCCGTTGATCCGCATCGCGCAGGAGCCGCAGATCGCGCTGCGGCAGCTGTACCGCAGCGCCAGCGTCGGGTCCAGCTCCGCCCGGACCTTGAGGAGCGCCGTCAGGACCGGGGTGTGGGGGGTCAGGGCGAGGTCGTAGCGACGGTACGTCGGCGCCGCGTCGACCCCCGGGGCGAAGCGGTAGACCTCGAGCGGGACCGGGACCGCCGCGTCGGGCATCAGTAGACCCTCTCCGTCGGCTCGAACCGGGTGAAGGCGACGGGCGCGTAGTCGAGCGCGGGGCCCTCCGGGGTGCGGCGGGCGAGCGTGTGCCGCATCCAGCGGGCGTCGTCGCGCTTCGGATAGTCCGTCCGCGCGTGGGCGCCCCGGCTCTCGGTCCGGGCGTACGCCCCGACCACGATCACCTCGGCGAGCTCCAGCATGTGGGTGGTCTCGAGGGCGTCGGTGAGGTTCAGGTTGTAGACCCCCGAGCGGTCGACGACCCGGATCCGCTCGGCCCGCTGGCGCAGGGCCCGGATGCGCCGGATCCCTTCCATGAGGCTCGCCTCGTCGCGGTAGATCCCGACGCACTCCTCCATCGTCCGCTGCATCTCCGTTCGCAGGGTGGAGGGGTCCTCCCCCTCGGAGCGGGACGACCACGCCCGCAACGGGGCCGTCGCCTCATCGAGGTCCGTGCTGTGGAGCTCGGGGGCCGGGGCCCCGGCGGCGTAGGCCGCCGCGGCGACCCCGGCCTGCTTGCCGAAGACCAGCGTCTCCAGCAGGGAGTTCCCCCCGAGCCGGTTGGCGCCGTGGATCGAGACGCACGCCGCCTCGCCCGCGGCGAACAGCCCGCGGACGTTCGTCGCGCCGTGGAGGTCCGTGCCGATCCCGCCCATCATGTAGTGCTGGGCGGGGTAGACCGGGATCGGCTCCGTCACCGGGTCGATCCCGGCGAAGCGACGGGCGTAGTCGCAGATCTCGGTGAGCCGCGACTCGACCCGCTCCTTGCCGAGGTGCATCAGCTCGAGGTGCACGTACCCGCCGAACGGCCCCTGGAAGCCGCGTCCCTCCCGGACCTCGGTGACGATCGCCCGGGAGACGACGTCGCGCGAGGCGAGCTCCTGGACGTGGGGGGCGTAGCGGACCATGAACCGCTCCCCGGAGGCGTTCTTGAGCAGCCCCCCCTCGCCCCGGGCCCCCTCGGTGATCAGGATGCTCGACTCGAGCAGCGCCGTCGGATGGAACTGGACGAACTCCATGTCCTTCAGGAGCGCCCCCGCGTCGTAGGCGACGGCGATCCCGTCCCCGGTGCAGCTGTGGGCGTTGGTCGTCTTGGCGTAGACCCTCCCGGCGGGACCCGTCGCGAGGACGACCGCTCGCGCCGCGACCTCGTGGAACTCGCCGGAGGCCCGGTCGAGGGCGACGAGCCCCTGGACCCTTCCGTCGCGCACGATCAGGCGCGTGACGTCCCACTCCTCGTACAGCGTGAGGGTCTCGCTGCCCAGACGCTCCCACAGCGCCTGGAGCAGCGCGAGCCCGGTCCGGTCCGCCGCGTAGATCGTCCGGGGGAAGTGGGCGCCCCCGAACGGCCGACGCGCCAGCGAGCCGTCGTCGGCCCGGCTGAAGATCGTGCCGAAATGCTCCATCTCGACGACGGTCGGGCCCGCCTCGCGGCAGAAGAACTCGATGGCGTCCTGGTCCCCGAGGTAGTCCGAGCCCTTCACCGTGTCGAAGATGTGGGTCTCGACCGAGTCCTCGGCGCCGACGGCGGCGTTGATCCCGCCCTGGGCGGCGCCGGAGTGGGAGCGGAGCGGGTGCAGCTTCGAGAGCAGCGCGACGTCGCGCCCGGCCTGGACCGCCGCCAGCGCGGCGCGCTGACCGGCGAGGCCCGCGCCGACGACGACGACCTCGTGGCGCTCCATGGGCGGCCGAGGCGAGCGGCGCGGAACTATACCCCCTGCGGGTCGCGACGGGCGGTCCGGCACCCCGCGCCACCGGCTCGCCCGGGGTTCGTCGGTGGTCCCGGCGTAATCGCTCCGTGAGCCCTTATATAGCGAGCCCGGGTCGGCCCCGCGTCGCTCCTACGGGCGAGGGGTTTCGATGCAAAGTTCCGCCACCGCGGCGCCGGAGGACCGTTACCGGACCGGGACGACGACCATCGGGATCGTGGCGAAGGACGGGGTCGTCCTCGCGACCGAGCGCCGGGTCACCGCCGGCAACATGATCCAGAACAAGACCGCCCAGAAGCTGTTCAAGATCGACCAGAACGTCGGGATCACGATCGCCGGGTACGTCGGGGACGCCCAGGTCCTCACCCGCTACCTCCGCGCGGAGGTCTCGCTGTACCGGCTGCGGCGGAGCGCGCCGCTGAGCACGGAGGGGGCGGCGACGCTCCTGGCGAACATCCTCTCGGGGAACCGCTACTACCCGTACCTCGCCTGGATGATCGTCGGCGGGGTCGACGCGAAGGGCGGGCATCTGTTCTCGGTCGACCCGGCCGGCGGCTGCGTCGAGGACCGGTTCGTCTCGGTCGGTTCCGGCTCGCCGTTCGCCTACGGGATCGTCGAGGAGGGGTACTCCCGCGACCTCGCGACGGGGGACGCCGTGGACCTCGCCCTGCGGGGGATCACCGCGGCGATGAAGCGCGACAGCGCGAGCGGCGACGGCTACCTCGCCCACGTGATCACCCCCAAGGAGTACCGCGAGCTCTCCGAGGACGAAATCAATAAACGTCTGAAGACGCTCAAGATCCCGCTGCCTCCGCCGGCGCCGTAGTCGGCCCGGGCGGCTCCGCCGCCGAACCCGTTCCCGCGAACCCCTTCCCGAGTGGATGAGTTTCGACTCGCTGCTAGAGCAAACACGGACGGCCCTGAAGGAGGTCCTTCCGGAGACCGTCGAGGTCACCGACATCGAGCTGGA
>JASIDM010000159.1 GCA_030044695.1 Thermoplasmata archaeon | reverse complement strand
TGGATGGTCCGGCCGTCGTTCCCCGATCTCGGGATCTGGCGACGGGTGCCGACCGGCGAACTGAGGGTGCCCCTCGATCAGCACGTGCACTGGATCGCCTACCACCTGGGCCTCACCGGACGACGCAGCCGGTCCTGGAGCGCCGTCGAGGAGGTCAGCGAGGCGCTCCGTCGGATCGAGCCGCTCGACCCGGTCCGCTACGACTTCGTCCTCTGCCACACGGGCATCTCCGGGGACTGTCCGAAGCAGCGGGACCTGGCGGTCTGCGGCCCGTGCTCCGTGAGGCCGGACTGTCGGCTCTGGCGGGGTCGGCGGGGCGCCGCGTGACCGGTCCCCCGCTCGATCCCGCGTTCGCGCGCCGCCTGCGGACGGCCGGCGCGGCGATCACCTGGCGCCCGGTCCCGCGGACGGGGCGACCGGCTCGGACCCCGGCCGCCCGGCTCGCCCGCCTCCGCGACGAGGAGGCCTGCGTCGAGCTCCGCGAGTTCGGCGGGGAGGTCACGGTGGAGGTCACGGCCGGGCCGGTCGGCGCGGTCGTCCTGCTGCTCGAGGTCGACCGCCGCGGCCCGCCGGACCGGCTCGGATCGCGGAACGGCGGGGCGACGCCGGCGTTCCCGGACGGGTCGATCGTCGCCGGCTGGGGGGTCCGGGAGCTGCCCTCGGACGCGACGCCGACGTTGCGCGACCTGGTGGAGCTCGCCCGCTACGCGCTCGACTGAGCGGGCCGGGCCAGCCCCTCCCGCCGAACAGTTTAGCATCTGAATTATTAAATAGACTAACCATGTCGCCCCGGGCGCACGATGCCCGCGAGCGCTACGGGGAGCGTGGTCTCCGAGACGGACCTCTTGGAGCCGATCCGGGACGTCTCCCATGCGGTGATCCACGTCCTGGGCCCACCGGTGAGCGCGGCCGGGCTCGCCCCTTCCACGTTCTGGCACCTGCACTACCTCGAGCGCGGCGAGGAGCGGCACCCCGGCGACCTGGCGCGTCGCATGGGCGTCACGCCGGCGGCGTGCACGTCCGCGGTCGACCAGCTGGTCGGGCGCGGCTACGTGGTCCGCCGACCGTTCCCGTCCGACCGTCGCCAGGTCGTGCTCGAGGTGACCCCGCGCGGGCGCCGGGCGCTCGGGGCGGTCTGGCGCCAGTTCGACCGGACGCTCCGCGGGGTGCTCGCCGGGGTCCCGAGCCGGGACCTGGCCGTCACCGCGCGGACCCTCCGGGAGATCTCCGATCGCCTGCGAACCTCGCCGGCCCACGAGGGCGGGGTGCCGGGCCCGTGAGCGCCCCGACCCCTGCGCCGCGCCTGACGGCCGCCGGCACGCCGTACGACCCCCGGGCCGCCGTGGCGGTCCTCTCCATCCTGGCCGGGATGGCCGTGATGGTCACCTACGTGGAGACGATGGTCCTGCCGGCGTTCCGCCAGTTCTACGTCTTCTTTGACGGGGCGCCGTACACGACGATCGCCTGGATCCTCTCGGCCTACCTGCTCGTCGGCACCGTCGCGACGCCGATCTTCGGCAAGCTGGGGGACAAGTACGGCAAGAAGCAGGTCCTCCTGGTCGTGATGAGCGTCTACGCCGTCGCGGTCAGCATCGCGGGGTTCACGCCGAACCTCGGCGCCGATCTGGGCCTCTCGCGGCCGAACCAGCTCTACCTGCTGATCGGCGTCCGGGCGGTCCAGGGGATCGGGATGGCGATGTTCCCGCTCGCCTTCGCCATGATCCCCGAGACGTTCCCCGGACCCCAGGTCGGGCCGGCGCAGGGCCTGGTCAGCGCGATGTTCGCGACGGGGGCCGCCATCGGCCTCTCGGTCGGCGCCTGGGTCGCCCAGACCGACGGCTGGCAGTTCACCTACCACACGGTGATCCCGTTCGCCGTCGTCCTGGTCGCCCTGGCCGCCTGGCGCCTGCGCGAGTCGCCGAGCCGTCACCGCGCGCCGATCGACTTCCCCGGGATCGCGAGCCTGGCCGCCGCGCTCGCGTTCTTCCTCGTCGGGATCACCGAGGGGACCAGCTGGGGGTGGACGAACGTCCGTGCCCTCTCGGTCGGCGGGCTGGTCCCCTGGGGGGTTCCGGAGTTCTTCGGGGCGGCGGCCGTCGCGCTCGCGGCGTTCGTGCTGTGGGAGCCTCGCTCGCCGAACCCCGTCGTCTCGTTCACGGCCCTGCGCCAGCGCAACATCCTCGTCTCGAACATCGCCGGCCTGGTCGTCGGGACCACGATGTTCCTGACGTTCGTCGCGCTCACCGTCCTCGCGGAGGACGCCGTGGCGCCCGGGTTCAACCTGAGCGAGATCCACTTCGGGCTGCTGGCGCTCCCCTCCGCCCTCGGGATGCTGGGGGCCGGGCCGGTGTTCGGCGTGCTCTCGACCCGCTGGGGTCCGAAGCCGGTGATGCTGATCGGCTTCGCCGTCTCCACCCTCGGAGGTCTCGGCCTGACCGCCTTCCACGGCACCCCGCTCGAGCTCGAGCTGTTCGCGATCCCGGTGCTGGTCGGCGTCGTGGCGGTGATGATCTCCATGACGAACGTCATCATCCTCTCCGCCGCCCCGCGGGAGCTGGGGATCCAGACCGGGATGAACCAGACGTTCCGCAACCTCGGGAGCGCCATCGGCCCGGTCGTCGCCACGAGCCTGGTCGCCAGCTTCACGACGACGATCGTCGTCGCCCCTCCGCCCCACCTCCAGTACGCCTCGGTCCCGGCGGCGGCCGGCTTCGCCTGGGTCTTCGCCCTGATCGTGATCGTCTCGGCGGTCGGCTTCCTGCTCGCCCTGGCGCTGAGGAACTTCCGCTTCCGCGCCGACGGGACCCGGATGCAGGTCGGGGCCCCCGCGCCGGCGTCGCGCCCGGCCTCCCACGAGGAGGCCCCGTCGGTGACGGCCGCGCCGGCCCACGGCCGCTAGGGGCCGGCGGCCGGCCTACGAGCAGCCGCTGGTCGACCCGCAGACCGTGCACGCGTAGCACGTGCCGGAGCGGACCATGATGCCGCCGCAGACGGCGCAGGACGGCGCGTCCTCGCTCGACGCGCCCGCGCCGGCGTCGGGGGAGAAGGCGTCCAGGGGACGGGTCTCGAAGCGGATCGTGTGCACCGCCGGCGGCGGGGCGCCCGAGGAGGAGGGGCCGTGGCCGTTGCCGTTCCCCTCGGAGGGGTTCTCGAGCCCGATCGCTCGGCGCGCCTCCTCGGAGAGGAACTCCAGGGCGAGCCAGCGGGCGACGTAGTCCGGGATCGACTTCGCGAAGCGGATCTTCGGATTGTTGGTCGCCCCCGCCGGCTCGAACCGCAGGTGGGCGAGCTTGCGGACGAGGTCCTTGAGCGGCACCCCGTGCTGGAGCGCCATCGACATCGAGATGCCGAGGGAATCCATCAGGCCGTTGACGGTCGAGCCTTCCTTGGTGACCCGGAAGAAGATCTCCCCGACCCGGCCGTCCGGGTAGAGGCCGACGGTGACGTAGCCGTCGTGGCCGCCGACCTGGAAGTGGTGGGTCACGGCCTGACGCTCGTCGGGGAGGCGCTCGCGGGCGGGGCCGCGGGGGCCCACGGCGACGGCCTTCGCCGTGCCGGTCTCGAACGGCTGCGACGCCTTGCAGCCGTCGCGGTAGAGCGCGACGGACTTGATCCCGAGCCGCCAGGCCTCGAGGTAGATCCGCTCGATGTCCTCGACCGTGGCGGAGCTCGGGAGGTTGATCGTCTTGGAGGCCCCGCCCGAGAGGAACGGCTGCACGGCGCCGAGCATGCCGAGGTGGCCCATCGGCTCGATCGTCCTCGTGCCGCCGGACGGGGCGAGGGCGCAGTCGAAGACGGCGAGATCGCCGGGATCGAGCCCGGG
>JASIDM010000158.1 GCA_030044695.1 Thermoplasmata archaeon | reverse complement strand
CACCGGCCCGTGGGCCCTTCCCGGCAGCGCCGACACGCGCCGGCGAGCGAGTAGGCGACCCGCTCCACGCTCCATCCGTCCGGCGTAAGGCCGGCGAGCTCGGTGAGGAGGTGGCGGTCCAGCTCGGTGAGATCGAGCCGCTGGATCCGACCGCAGGAGCGGCAGACGATGTGGGCGTGCGGTTCCTCCGCGAGCTGCGGGCCGGGGGCACGGGGGAGGCCGTGGTCGGCGATCGGCGCGAGCGGCGCCGCCTCCCGCGATCGCGGCACGGTCGGCCGTCGCGCGCGCCGCGCCGCCGGCATCGGTCGTCGCGACCCCTCCGCGCTATTTACGCTCGGGACCCGAGCTCGGACTCGCCCGCCGGCGGTCCGGCCATGGGGTCAAGCCGAGGCGACCTTCCCCCTAAGAGTCGCGTCGGCGCACGTTCCCCCGAGGGTCGGCCATGGCCGCGGTGCTCCCCCGGGGCCGGTCGGCGGTCCCACGCCTCGCGCTGCTCGGCGTCCTGTGGGGGATCACGTTCCCCGTCAGCCGTCTCGGCGTCGCCGCGGGAGCGAACCCGTTCCTCCTGGTGGCGGTCGACTTCGGGATCGCGGCCGCGCTCACGGGATCGTTCGCCGCGGCGCGCGGGGGTCCGCGGCCCGCGGCGGCGAGCCTTGCCGTCTCCGCCGGCGTCGGGGCGCTGCTGATCGCGGGGATCAACCTGCCCCTCTTCTGGGGCGAACGGTTCGCCACCGGGGGCGCCGCGTCGGTGGTCTATGCGACCTCGCCGCTCCTCAGCCTCGGCTTCGCGGCCCTCGCCGGCGAGCGCGGGCGGATCGGGGCCCGGGGCGGGTTCGCCCTGGGGCTGGGCCTGGCGGGCGTGCTCGTCCTCGCGCTCGCCGCGGGCGGGTCGACGATCACCAACCCGTGGGGGCTGGTCGCCTTCGGCGTCGGCGCGACCTGCCAGGGGGCCGGCGCCGTGGCGCTCGTCCGCCTGCGGCCCCGCGGCGAGGGGGCCTGGGGCGCGACGTTCCAGTTCGTCGGCGGGGGGATCGCCTCGCTCGCGGTCGTCGCGGCGATCGCCCCGCGCCTCGCGTTCCCCTGGTCGACCGCGGTCGTCGGCTCGGTGCTCTACGTCGGGGTCGTCTCGATGGCGTGCGGCTACGCCGTCTTCTTCGATCTGCTCCGGACCCACGGCGCGGTCGGGGCCAATCAGGTGACGTACCTCAACCCGATCGTCGCGCTCGCCGTCGGGGTGCTGGCCTTCGCCGAGCCGTTCGCGCCGGAGGAGGGCGTGGGCCTCGCCCTCATCCTCGCCGCCCTGCTCCTGCTGCATCTTCCTGGGAAGCGAGCTCCGATCACGGCGCCACCGGTCCGGAGCGACCGGGCCACGGTCGAGCGTCCTGGCGGCACGACGTTCTCCTGACGGCCCGACGACGAGGACCGGCCGGGGTCAACCCGGGCGCACCCACGGTTGAAGAGGCGAGGTCCGCGTACGGAGACCACGATGCGGGAGATCCGGTTCCATGGACGGGGCGGGCAGGGGGCGGTCGTCGCCTCGGAGCTCCTGGCCCAGGCGGCGTTCCTCGACGGGAAGGAGCCGCAGAGCTTCCCGTTCTTCGGCGTCGAGCGACGCGGGGCACCGGTCACCGCCTACGCCAGGATCGACGACCGGCCGATCGGGCTCCGGACGTCCATCGTCGCCCCGGACGTCGTGGTCGTGCTCGACCCCGGGCTCCTCGGGACGACGCCCGTGACCGACGGGCTCAGGCCCGGCGGGCTGCTCCTGGTCAACTCCGCCCGGCCCCCGGAGCGGCTGGCGGTCCCCCCGGGCGTCTATCGGGCCACCGTGGACGCCACGGCGATCGCCGTCGAGCACGGCCTGGGGTCCCGGACGATGCCGATCGTCAACACGACCGTGCTGGGCGCCCTCGCCCGGGCCTCGGGGGTGGTCAGCCTCGAGGCGCTCCAGCGGGCCATCGATCGCTACGTCCCGTCGCGCCCCCGCGAGAACCGGGCGGCCGCCGCGGACGGCTTCGCGTCGGTCCGCCTCCTGGACGCGGTCGTCCCGCCGGAGCGGCTCGCCGTCCCCGTCGCCCCCGGAGCCTCGCCGACGATCCCCGAGGGGCCCGTCGCCACCGTGCCGAGCCGATCGATCCGGACGGCCGCCTGGCGTACCCTGACCCCCGAGATCGAGCTCGCCCGCTGCACGCGCTGCAACTTCTGCTGGAAGTACTGCCCGGACGACGCGATCGAGCTCGATGCCCAGGGGTTCCCGAGGATCGTGCTCGACTCGTGCAAGGGGTGCGGGATCTGCGCGGCCGTCTGCCCGCCGAGGACGATCGCGATGGTCGGTCTCGAGGAGGCGGCATGACGCGGGAGGTCCTGTCAGGGAACGCGGCGCAGGCCTACGCGGTCCGCCTCGCCCGCGCCCAGGTCGTCTCGGCCTACCCCATCACCCCCCAGACGACGATCGTCGAGCAGCTGTCGCGGTTCGTCGCGGACGGGACGCTCGACGCGCGGTTCGTCGAGGTCGAGAGCGAGCACAGCGCGCTCCAGGTCGTCGTGAGCGCGAGCGCGCTCGGCGCCCGAAGCTACACGGCGACCTCGAGCCAGGGGCTCCTGCTCATGCACGAGCTGCTCCACTGGGCGGCCGGACTGCGCGCGCCGATCGTGATGGGCGTCGTCAACCGGGCCGTCGCCCCGCCCTGGAACATCGGCGCCGACCACACCGACACCATCAGCCAGCGCGACACCGGCTGGGTGCAGCTCTATCCGGAGAGCAGCCAGGAGGTCCTCGACACGGTCCTCCAGGCGTTCCGGCTCGCGGAGCTCGCCGAGGTCCGTCTGCCGGCGATGGTGAACGAGGACGCCTTCTACCTCTCCCACACCGTCGAGCCGGTCGACGTTCCTCCGGCGGAGCTCGTGGACCGCTTCCTCCCTCCGCGGGAGGGGCACGCCATCCTACGTCCGGGGGTCGTGGCCCGGCTCGGCTCGTTCACGGGGCCGGACCACTACGTCGAGTTCCGTCACGAGCTCGCGCGGGCGACCGACGAGGTCCTGCGACGGCTCCCCGAGGTCGAGGAGGAGTTCCGGCGGCTCACCGGACGGACCCACGGCGGAGCCCTCGCGACGTACCGCACGGACGACGCGGACGCCGTCCTGGTCACCATGGGCACGATGAGCACGACGGCGCGGACGGTCGTCGACGAGCTTCGGGCCGCCGGTCGGAAGGTCGGCCTCGCGAAGCTCCGGCTGTTCCGGCCGCTCCCCGAGGAGGAGCTGCGCCGCCTCGCCGGCTCGGTCGATCGCCTCGGGGTCGTCGACCGCGCGTTCACCTTCGGGGCGAGCGGGCCGGTGGCGGGCGAGGTCCGGGCCGCCCTCTACGCGGCCCCGCAGCGTCCCCGGGTCGACAGCTTCCTCGCCGGGATCGGGGGCCGGGACGTCACCCCCGGCCACGTGCACCGGATGTTCGAGGAGCTCCTCGGCCCCGACGGGGCCGAGACCGTCTGGGAGGACCTCGCGCCGACGGAGGTGGGCGTCCATGGCTAGGCTCACCTTACCGGCGCAGGAGCTGATGTACCGCGGGCACGCGGCCTGCCCCGGCTGCGGGCCGGCGCTGGCGATGCGGCTGCTGCTCAAGGGTCTCGGGCCCCGGACGGTCCTGTCGATACCGGCGTGCTGCTGGACGGTCATCGCCACCCCGTTCCCGACGACCGCCCTCGGCGTGGCGGTGCTCGACAACCCGATCGAATCGACCGGCGCCTCGATCTCCGGCCTGCGGGCCGCCGCCGACGCCCTCCACCTCCCCGACGTGACGGTCGTCGGCTTCGCCGGCGACGGCGGGACGGCCGACATCGGGCTGCAGGCGCTCAGCGGGATGCTCGAGCGGAGGACCGACGCGATCTTCGTGATGTACGACAACGAGGGGTACATGAACACCGGCGTCCAGCGCAGCGGCGCCACGCCCCAGGGGGCCTGGACGACGACGACGCCCGTCGAAGGGACCCGCCGGGGGAAGCGGGAGCCGAAGAAGGAGATCATGGCGATCGTCCTCGCCCATCGCCCCGCCTACGCCGCGACGGTCAACCCGGCGTTCCCGGAGGATTTCGTGCGAAAGGTGGAGACGGCGCGCGACGTGCGGGGCCCGCGGTTCCTTCACGCCCTCGCCCCGTGCCCCCCGGGCTGGAGGTTCTCCAGCGAGGAGACGATCGACCTGGGCCGTCTCGCGACGGAGACCGGCCTGTTCCCGCTCTACGAGGTCGAGGAGGGGGTCTACCGCATCACCCGCCGGGCGGGGACGCTGAAGCCGGTCGCCGAGTACGTCCACCGGCAGGGACGGTTCCGTCACTGGACGGAGGAGGAGGTCGAGGAGCTCCAGGCCGCCACGCGGGCCGGCTGGGAACGCCTGCTGCGACGGGAGCAGGAGACGGCCCCGAGCCTCCCGCCCCCGACGCCCCCGATCGGTGGGACGCCGGCGCCCGCCTAGGATCGGTCGGGTGACCGCTCGGCGGCGGACCTCGAACGGCCGGGCTCCGGCAGCAGGTCGCGGACCAGCCGCAGGAGCGCCGCCGGTTCCAGGGGAAGTCGCACGACATGCAGCCGTCCGGCCGAGCGGAGCGCCGGATCGCGCGTTCCGACGACCACGAGGTGGGCGTCG
>JASIDM010000157.1 GCA_030044695.1 Thermoplasmata archaeon | reverse complement strand
TACGCCCACGACTGGGACGAGGGGCAGTTCCGGCTCGAGATCAGCTACCGGGAGGCGCCGCTCCTGCCCCCCCGGACCTGGGAGCCGCTCCCCCAGCCGTACTTCACCGCGCTCCCGTTCCCGCTGCCGAGGATCCCCTCGCTTCGGGTCGAGGAGGCGATGGCCGAGAAGCTCCGGGCGATCCAGCAGCGGGCGACCGAGCGGGACCTCTACGACGCGATCCGCTACGCCCGAAAGGGGTTCGATCCGTCGCTGGTCCGTCTCCTCGCCGTCGCCAAGCTCTGGAGCGACCGCGACGCCTTCGACCCGGAGCGGATCCTGGCGGTCTTGGCCGAGGGGCGGCGGGAGTGGCCCGAGCTGGACCGCCTCATCGGCCGGGCCCGGCGGCGCGATTGGAACCGGGAGGCGGCCGAGGCGGCACGCCGGTTCGCGTTCCTGCGGGAGCTCGATCCGTTCGAGCGGGCACTGGTCGAGGACCGGCGGCGCCACGCCCTGCGCCGGGAGCTCGAGGAGCGGTTGAGCGTTCACGCCCTGGGGACCGGCCCTCCGCGCAGCCCGGGGTGAGCCGCGGCGGCCGATGTCGCGCCCGCGGAGTTATCCCGCGCGGCTACGGGCCCCTGCCGTTATCTTCGGCCGGCGCTCGGCGATGCGCCGTCGCCCCACGGTGCGGCTCCGGAGCTCCCGCGGACGATGAAGATCCTGATCACCGGCGCTTCCGGGTTCATAGGCCGGTACCTCGCGAGCTACGCCCGGGCCGCCGGCCACGAGGTCGTCGGGACGTTCCTCACTGAGAGGGAGCTGGCCTCCCGCATCCCCACGGACGGCGGGATCCGCTGGGTCCACCTCGACCTTCGTGACGGGCAGGAGGCGGCGAGCCTGGTCCAGGAGGTCCGGCCGGAGGCGGTCTTCCACCTCGGCGCGCAGGCGTACGCGAAGCGCGCGTGGGCCGACCCCGTCGACACCTTCGAGTCCAACGTCCTCGGGACGATCCGGCTCTACGAGGCGCTGCGGGAGCATCCTCCGTCCCGGGGGATCCTCCTGGCCGCGTCGGCGGCCGCTTACGGGATCCCCGCTCACCTACCGATCAACGAGGACGCGCCGCTGTGGGCGACGAACCCGTACGGGGTCTCGAAAGCGTGCCAGGAGAAGATCTCCTACCAGTACGCCTTGAACTTTGGGCTGAGGATCGTCCGGGCCCGGCTGTTCGGGACCACCGGACCCGGGAAGGCCGGCGACGCGCTCAACGACTTCGCCCAGCAGGTCGCCCGGCTCGAGCGCGCCGGGGTCCCGGCGAAGCTCAAGGTCGGGAACCTCGGGGCCCGGAGGGACGTCCAGGACGTTCGCGACGCGGTCCCGGCGCTGTGGACGGTCTTCGAGGCCGGGACGATCGAGCAGCCCGTGAACGTCGGGGCGGGCGAGAGCTACTCGGTCCGCGGGATCGTCGACCGTCTCGTGGCCCTGGCGAAGGTGCCGCTCACGGTGGAGGTCGACCCCGAGCTGTTGCGGCCGACCGACGAGTCCGACAACGTCGCGGACGTCCGTCGGCTGCGAGCGCTCGGCCACCATCCGAAGATCCCGTTCGAGACGACCGTTGCCGAGGCGCTCGAGTTCTGGCGCGCCGAGGGCGCGGCCGACGGGCGCCGGGCCCCGTCGCGGTGAGTCGGGTCGCCTGACGTTCCGTGGCAGCCGCCCGCTCCCTGCCGCCGGCCGACGCTCGGGGCGAACGATCGGAGCCTCGCTCGTGCGACAGGGTCTTGAAACTCCGCGGTCTTACACGGCGTTGGTCGCTTCATCGGCTGCCCCGGTCGTCGTTGCCGAGGAGCTCACCCGCACCTTCGGCGACCTCACCGCGGTGGACCGGCTGACGTTCGCGGTCCCCCGGGACCAGGTCTTCGGCCTGATCGGCCCGAACGGCGCCGGCAAGACCACGACGATCAAGATGCTCACGACGCTGCTCCACCCCAGCGACGGCCACGCCCGGGTCGCGGGGTACGACATCGCGAAGGAGCCGGGCGAGGTGCGCCGACGGATCGGCTACGTCCCGCAGCTGATCTCGGCCGACGCCCAGGTGACCGGCTACGAGAACCTCTGGGTCGTCGGCGGCCTCTACGGGATCCCGCGCGCGGAGCGCGGGCCCCGGATCCGCGAGGCCCTCGAGCTGCTCGGCCTCGCCGCCTTCGGCGACGAGCTCGTGCGCAACTACTCCGGCGGGATGATCCGCCGTCTGGAGATCGCCTCCGCGCTGCTGCACCGGCCCGAGGTGCTGTTCCTGGACGAGCCGACGGTCGGGCTCGACCCGGTCGCCCGCGAGGCGGTCTGGGAGCAGATCGACCTGCTCAAGCGGCGGTTCGGGACGGCGATCGTGCTGACCACCCACTACATGGAGGAGGCCGACCGCCTCTGCGAGCGGGTCGGCGTCATGCACCAGGGAAAGTTCGTCGCCGTCGGCTCGCCGGCCGAGCTGAAGGCCGGGCTCGGACAGCCGGGCGCGACGCTGCAGGACGTCTTCCGGCGCTACGCCGGCGAGGAGGTCGAGCTGAGCGGGGCCTACCGCGAGGCCGGGAGGACGCGGCGTGTCGCCGCCCGCCTCGAGTGAGAGCCGGCTCGTGGCGCCGCTCGCCCGGACGGGGTCCGGGGAGATCGCGGAGGTCGTCGGGCAGGTCGCGACGATCGTCGGCTACGAGGCCCGCAAGCTCCGGCACGATCCCACCGAGCTCCTGCTGCGGGCGATCCAACCGGCGCTGTGGCTCGTCGTCTTCGGGAGCGCCTTCACGGCGATCCACGCCATCCCGACCGGGGCGCTCACCTACCTGCAGTTCCTGACCCCGGGGATCCTCGCCCAGAGCGTGCTGTTCATCGCCATCTTCTACGGGATCGCGTCGATCCGGGAGCGGGAGCTCGGGATCATCATCAAGTTCCTCGTCAGCCCGGCGCGCCGGGCGATCCTGGTCGGGGGTCGGGCGCTCTCGGCGAGCCTGCGGGGGCTCTCCCAGGCGGTCGTCGTCCTGCTCCTCGCCACAGCGCTGTCGGTCCACCTGCGGATCACCGTGCCGAGCGTCGCCGGCGTGATCGTCGCCGTGATCCTCGGCTCGGCGCTGTTCTCCACGCTCTCCATGGTGATCGCGAGCCTCGTCCGGACCCAGGAGCGGTTCCTCGGGATCGGCCAGCTCCTCACCATGCCGCTGTTCTTCGCGAGCAACGCGATCTACCCGATCACGATCATGCCCCGGTGGCTCCGGCCGTTCGCCTACGCCAACCCGCTCACCTACCTCGTCGACGCCCTGCGCAACCTGACGACCCCCCAGGGGACGGTGCTGTTCCCGCTTTGGGTCGACCTCACGGTGCTCCTCGGCGTCACCCTCGGGCTGATCCTGCTGTGCGCGGGACTGTACCCGCGCATGGCGCAGTGACGACCCGTTAGCCGAGCCAGTTCCAGAAGTCGTCCCGCCAGAAGTCGACCGCCTCGCGCACGTGGCGGAGGGGGACGGGCCGCAGGCCCGCGCGCCGCGCCGCCTCGAACCGTCGCCGCAGCTCGTCCACGGACTCGTCGGACAGGGACCGCAGGACGGCGCCGAGCTCGCGCCCGAAACCGAGGTCGAGCGCCCGTTCCGGATGGCGCACGATCAGGCGGAAGTGGTGGTGGCCGCGGCCGAGCTCGACCCGAACGACCTGCCAGTCGAGCCGCTCGTTCCGCTGCCGGCCGAGCTCGAAGGCGGCGAGGTTCCCGATCGCCTCGGCGACGAACCCCTCGTCCGGGAGCCCCGGGCGCAGCCCGAGGTCGACGGCGACGCCCCGGCGCATGCCGGTCCACGTCCCGCGGGCGGATAGGCGTCGCTCCCGGACCCCGGGGGCGTCGCGGCGGCCGCGCCCCGCGGGACGCAACGATTTGAGCCGAGGCGGTTCGGGCGGCCGTGCGCGACGGCTCCGCCCCGCGGCCCTAGCATGCCGTCCGACCCGCGCGAGGGACCGTCGGCGAGCCCGACCTCCCGTGCCTCGTCCCTGCCGCGGTCGATCTTCGTCCACGACGACGACCCGCACCGGGACGCCCGGGCCGCCGTCGACGCGGTGCTCTCGGACGGCTTCATGGGGGCGATCTCGATCCTCCTGGTGCCGATCATCGTCCTGCCGTTCTTCGTCCACTTCAGCACGACGATCTCGGGGGCGCTCGAGGCCGGCGACCTCACGATCATCCTCATCTTCGTGGTGGAGTACTTCTCGAAGCTCTACCTCGCCGTCGACCGAAGGGCGTTCGTCCGGTCCCCGTGGCACCTTCTCGACCTCGCGGTCATCGTCCTCTCCGCGGCCTCGTACCTTCCCCTGCTCGGCCTCCACGGCAGCGCCTCGGCGATCCTGCTGCTGCGGCTCCTGCGGCTCCCGCGGGCGTTCGCCGTCACGGGCCGGGCGGCCTCGGCCCGCAGCAGCTCCGAGACGGAGGCTCCGCCGCCGCCCCCTGCGCCGGAGGAGATCCTCCGGCAGCTCGACCCGAGCCATCTCGACGCTCCTCGTCGCCTGACCTGGCCGGAGCTCGAGCAGCACCTCGCCACTCCCGAGCCGGAGTGGATCGACCTCTCGCGGTTCCACGACGCCGCCCTGGCCCGGCTGAGCGCCGCGCTGGGGGTCCCGGCCCAGCACTTCCGTGCCGGGCAGCTGGACGACCTCTGGCCCCACGTGGGGCGGCTGGAGGACACGGTGTTCCTCTACCTCCAATCCGGCGAGGCCCGCTACCCGACGACCACCCGGGAGTTCTACACGATCGCGCGGCGCGGGGCCGTGGTGATCCTCCACGGCCCCAAGGTGATCTCGGTCACGCCCGAGGGGCTCGACCCGTTCGAGAGGGTCGCCGAGGCGCTGCGCGGCCCGGCTCCGTCCGGGACGACGTTCCGCGGGCGCGTCGTCGAGGGGCTCCTCCAGGCGACGCTGGAGGACTACCGGGAGCTGCTCTCGGAGGTCGCCCTCGAGGTCACCCAGGTCGGGCGCACGCCGCGCTCCCGCCTGCCGAAGGACTTCCTGCCGCGGGTCTACGAGCTCCAGAAGGCGATCTCGCGGGTCGCCTCGAACCTCGGCCACTTCCGCGAGCTGCTCGGCCGGTTCGCCTCCGGACGGATCGCCCTGGAGGAGGAGGCGGCCGCCGTGCAGGAGCGGTTCGAGGCGCTCGCCGACGAGGCGAGCTACCTGGCCGACCTCGCCTCGGAGGCGACCGAGAGCGTCGGAACGATCGTCGACGTCTACGTCAACCAGTCGTCGTACGACACGAACCGGATCCTGAAGGTCCTCGCGGTGATCACGGCGGTCACGCTCATCCCCGCGACCCTCGGCAGCGTGCTGGGGATCGACGGGCCGTACGACTTCGTCTTCTGGCAGGTCTCCCTCGTGATCGTCTTCGGCATGGTCTTCACCACGTACGTGTTCCTCAAGCTCGGATGGCTGCGGGCCTGAGCGCGGACGGCCTCGGGGTCGTGGGGCCGTGGGAGGTCCGACCGCGCCGCCGTGTTTCCGCGAGTTCAGGGCTGGACCTCAAGGCGGGAGCGGTACGGTGAAGGTCGGGCTGGCGACCTCGGAGAAGTTCCCCGAGCTCTGGTCGGACGACCAGCTGCTGCAGGCGGCGCTGGTCCGGCGTGGGATCGACGCCCGCCCGGTCGTCTGGAACGACCCCGGCGTCGACTGGTCGTCGTTCTCGCTCGTCGTCGTTCGCTCGACGTGGGACTATCATCGGCACTACCCGGAGTTCCTCCGCTGGGTCGACGGCCTCCCGAAGGAGCTCCGGCTGCTCAACGACCGGACGACCGTGCGGTGGAACTCGCACAAGGGCTACCTGCGCGACCTCGCGCGGCGGGGGATCCCGACGGTCCCCACGCTCTG
>JASIDM010000156.1 GCA_030044695.1 Thermoplasmata archaeon | reverse complement strand
TGGGACCTCTTGGTCGCCCGGGGGCGCAGCCGTGACGAGGACGACGAGATGGTACGCACCGCCCACGCCTCCCGATACCACTGGGCGATCGTCGGTCGTCCTCGGAACCACTCGATCGCCGAGTGGCAGCTGTCCCGCGTGTACGCCGCGCTGGGGCAGGGCGGGCCGGCGACCCAGCACGGCCAGCGGGCGCTCGAGATCGCCGTTCGCGGCCGACTCGCGCCGTTCTACGTCGCGTACGGCCACGAGGCGCTGGCCCGGGCCGCGGCCATCGTCGGTGACAGATCGGTGCGGGACGCCGAGATCAGGAAGGCCGCTCGGCTCGTGCCGCGCGTGCGTAGTGCGGAGGCCCGCCGCCTCCTCGAGGACGACCTGGCCACGATCCGCTGAGGGCACGGCGTTGGGGTCCGCGGGGGCCGGTGCCGCCCGGCCCGTTCGAGTCATCTTGGGACGCGCGCTCCCCGGCCCCACGATGTGGGGTCGCCGGGACGAGGAGCGGGTCCTCAAGGCCCGCGAGCAGCTCAGATTCCGGCTCTACGCGGCGATCCGAGACGTCGCCCTCGGGACGGAACTGTTCCGCGCCAACTTCCAGCTCCACGAGCCGGAGATCTCCATCAGCGTCTACTCGCATCACGTCGATGTCAACGCCTCTTTGAGCGAATCGCAGCTGCGGCTCGTTGCGACCGACGGTCGCCCCCGCGTCCTGACCCGGTTCGCCGAGCAGCTCCGGAGCGGCATGGAGAGGGCCGCGATCACCCTGCAGCTCGAGCTCTCGGAGCAGCCGGGACGGTTCGGCGTGTCGGAGCCGATTCTCGTGGGCGAGGTTCCGGTCGGCTACCACGCGGTGCTCCTTCGGCCGAGTCCTGGCTGAGCGGGCGAGGCTCGCTGTTCGCCGGGTCGCTGGATCGAGAACCTCTCCCGGGCCGGGGGCAGTTCACGCCCCGGCCCCGCTCGGGGTCCGCGCGCCGGGGGAACCCTGCCCGATTACGGCGAGTTCGGCTGCTTACCGGACCTTCAGTCCCTGCTTATCCTTCGAGGGTCCCGTTCGAGGGTCAGGCGGGCGGCGATGTCGCAGTGGTACGATGCGCTCGAGGCGAAGCAGCTGGCGGCGGGGACGATGAAGGGCGTCGAAGTCGGCGGGGCCAAGGTGCTCCTCGTGCACGGGGCCTCGGGGATCCGAGCGTTCGAGGACCGGTGCGGGCACATGTCCGCGCCGATGAGCATCGGCACGTTCAAGTCCGGCGTGCTGAAGTGTGCGCTCCACGCGGCGGTCTTCGACGCCGAGACCGGAGCCGTGCGCGGACCGCCCCAGCTCCACGCGCCCCCGGCGCAGAGCCTCCCACCGGAGATGGTCCAGGCGTTCGCGGAGATGGGCAAGGTCATGGCGCAGATCCGGTGCGAGAACCTCCGTCCGTTCCCCGTCGCGATCGAGAACGGGCGGATCAGCGTCTTCGTCTGAGGCCGGCGCGCCGCGGAGCCGGGCCGGGGGGCCCCTGGCGGATCCCGACGCCGCTGCGGGCCCGCCCCGCCTTCCTGCGTCGGGCGGCTGCTCGCGGAGCGGGGCCGGACCGTACCAGCCTCCAGATCGACTCGACGGGCCAGTGGCGCGCCCAAGCTTGGTCGCGCGACGAGAAGTACGTGCTCCGGCGGGTCGTGGGCGCCTTCGGCTCGATGAGTCGATCCACGGAGAAGCCGTTCGAACGGAACAACCGTACCCACTCCCCGTAGGGCAGTTGGAATTCGACGCTCTCGGGACGTCGGAGCACGCCGAGCCCGAAGTAGTCTCGGACGAAGCGCTGCTGGAGGCGGTCCGAGCCCAGGTGCTCCGCGAGGGAGCGGAAGGGGCTCGCGTGGGCGAAGACGAACGTCCCCCCCGGACGAAGGACGCGGCTGACCTCCGGCACCGTCCGCTCAGGGTCCGCGAAGGTCGTCGCCCCGTAGTCGGAGAGCACGAGGTCGAAGTACGCGCTCGGATACGGGATCGCCTCCGCCCTCGCCCGGACCAAGGTCACCGGGACCCGGGCACGCCGGACCGCCTCCCGCGCCTGAGCGAGCCGTGTCCGGGAGAAGTCGAGACCGACGACGCGCGCTCCGTCCCGGGACAGGGCGATCGACCAGTCCGCCGCTCCGCAGCCGAGCTCCAGGACCCGCTTCCCCCGCACGTTCCCCAGCAGACGGAGCTGGCGTTCGGGGATCCGGAACGCTCCCCAGGCCTTGCCGTGCTCCCGGTCGAGCGAGGGCCGGTGGAACCTCTCGTACCACCCTGCCGTGCGATCCCACCATCGCAGGTTTCGTGCGGCATACTCCCGGGGCGACCGGGGATCGCGCGGCGCTACCCTCCGGCGCGATCGCGACCCGGTCCTCTCCCCCATCGGCGCGCGGTGCGGTCGCACCTCAGGGCCAGCCTTGAGCCATACGGGTCCGCACCACCCTATCGACTCAGCCGGGGGCGGCCTGGCCTGGACCGCACCTCAGCTGACGTGGATGACCAGTTTCCCTCGAGCCTGATGCGGCCCGGCCCGGGTCATCGCCTGACGGACCTCCTCCAGCGGGTAAACGCGGTCGATGACCGGTCGGATCGTGCCCTGCACGACGAGCTCGCTCAGCTGGGCGAGGTCCTCCACCCTCGGCTTGGCGACCATCCCGCGGACCCGTTGCCTCAGGAGGCGACGGACCGTGCTCGGCTCCGGACCCCAAGGACCCTCCCGGTCCGAACGGCGAGGACGACGTTCTCGCGGGCGGGAACCGCCCACCGGCAGGCGTAAGACCGAGGGACGGTACTTCAGCTCGCGATGGACCCCTCCTCGGGCCTCGGCAACCCCGCCCCGGCGCTCGACGACGGCTCCGCGGCACCCGACCCTCGGGGAGTTCGCGACTTCCGAGGCGAGCTCTCCACCTGGGTCGAGCACGCCCTCCTCGGACTGTTGTTCTTGGCCCCCGGGGTCCTCCTGCTCGTTCGCACGCCCGACCTCCTTCTGGGGACCGCGTGCGTCGCCGGTGGGGGAGCCGTCACGGCGTACTCCGCGTACCGCGTGATCGCGCTCGGTCGGAACCGCGCGGACATGCAGGAAGCTTCGCTCGAGCGCGACTTCGGCATCTAAGCGGGACAGCGCCAGAAGGCGCTTCCCGGAGGGCGGCGTTCCCGTGGTTGGGCGTCGAGCGGGGTGGGGAGAGTCCACGGCGGCCGCTCGGACCCGGCCGCCCCGGCACCCTAGAACGGCTGGTGGGGTTGCTGGGGCTCCGCGGCGTGGACGCTCGGCTTTAGCTACTCCCGAGGGAGCAGGAGCCCACCATGCCGACGTCGCCCCGGCTCTCGGGCAACCCGGGGTTCGTCCGGCTCTGGAGCGCGAGGGTGGTCTCGCGGTTCGGGTCGGCCCTCGGCTACGTCGTCCTGATCTGGTACGTCTACGCCCAGACGGGCTCGGCGCTGGCGGTCGTCTACGTGGGGCTGGCCGAGTTCGCGCCCACGGTGGCCTTCGGACTGTTCGCGGGAGCGATCGTCGACCGGTACGAGCGCAAGCCGGTGATCGTCCTCTCGACGCTCGGTCGCAGCGCCGCCATGGGGGCGTTGGTCCTCAGCCTCCGTATCCTGGGGTTCGACTTGCCCCTGATCGTCCTCGCCGCGGCGGTCTTCGCCGTCTGCTCGACGTTCTACGGGCCCGCGAGCCAAGCGCTGCTCCCCCAGATCGTCGCGCGGGGGGAGCTGGACGTCGCCAACGGGGTCTTCGAGTCCACGGAGTCGATCGCGGGGATCGTCGGGAACGCCGTGGCCGGGGTGCTCATCCTC
>JASIDM010000155.1 GCA_030044695.1 Thermoplasmata archaeon | reverse complement strand
CCGTCGCCTCCCACCGGGCGAGGAGGGCCCGGTCCTCCGGCTCGAGATCGCGGTCCCGCGGCGACGCGCCGGCCAGCGGGCCGGCGGCCGGCTCGGCCGACGCGGCGAGGCCGCGGGCGAGCTCGGTGAGCCGCTGCAAGCGATGGTGCTCCTGGCGGCACCGCTCGACGAACGTGCCCCCGGGGCCCTCGCTCGCGTCGGTGCTGACGAACGCGGCGCGGACGGCGTCCGCGCCGTGCTCGCCCACCAGGCCGGCGAGGTCGATGTCCGTCACCGTCGGGAGGATCGTCGCGTCGAGCTCGATCCCCGTCGCTCCGACGGCCGCCATGGCGGCGAGGTGGTGGACGACGGCCGGGGCCCGCCGCCGCTCGGTGAGGTACAGGCGGACCGGGTCGCCGGGCGGCACCGGGGCGTTGCGGGACCAGGCGGCGAACGCGCCGGCGAGCGACGGCACGAGGCGCCGGCCGACGACCCGGCGCTGGCCGCCGCAGGGGCAGACCCGGGGGCCGTCCGGGGCGTCGAGCCGCTGGCACCGATCGCATTCCAGCAGGCGGACCGCCTCCGGATCGTCGCTCGTGGTCGTCTCGCTGACCGGCCACGGGGTCACCTCGATCTCGCCGACCGCGCGGTCGCGCGGGAGGATCTCGGCGTACCGCGCGCGCTGCGGGGCGGGGAGGTGGGCGGGCTCGAGGCACCAGCACCGGCCCGGGAACCAGACGAGCGGCTGGCCGCAGACGCCGCAGTGCGGGACGCCGCGCAGGACGCGGAGACGGGCCAGGACGCTGCCGGCCTCGGTGAGGTCCCGGGCGACGAAGTCGTTCGCCGTCTCGAGGTCGAGCCCGGCGTACTTGTGCATGAGGTTGAGGTCGAGGCTCCCGCGGACCGTCAGCAGCGGCCAGCCCTGGACGCCGAGCCGCTCGGCGATCTGGGCGTCCGAACCGCCGTGGCCGGGGACGAGCGGCACGACCCCGGTGCCGCTGTCGCCGACCTCGGGGACCGCCTGGACCGTCCCGGAGGGCGCGGGCAGCGCGGCGCCGTCGGGGAACTCGTGACGGAGCGGGTAGACGTACCGTCGGCCGGCGAAGGCGCGTCCCGGCCGCTCGTCGACGACGCGCAGCTCGACGCCGGGGAGCCAGTTCCGCAGGCGCCCCAGCGCGGAGCTGAGGGTGAGCAGGCGGGCCGTGACCTCCCCCCGCCGGTACTCGACGGTGGCGTAGGTGAGGTCGGGGTTGACGAGCAGCCCCGTCGTCCCGAGGAGGCGCCACGGGGCGTCGACCCAGGCGAGGGCGTCGACGCCCGCCGCCTCGCCCTCCGGCTCGAGCGGGAACCGGACGAGGAACGTGTCGCCGACCTCCTCGTGGTACAGGACCCGCTCGGGACTTCGCGGGGCCGCGCAGACCGAGCACAGGCGCACGGGCCCGTCGCGGACGACGAGCACGCCGAGACGGGCGAGCCGGCTGGTGACCTCCTGGATGCCGGTCCCGCGATCGGCGGCGTCGTACGGCTTGCCGTCGGCGCCGCCGGCCCAGACGGCGAGGAGCTCGAGGAGCGGCTCGACGACGCGGTCGGGGACCTCGCCCCGCCAGGCCTCGCGCCGGAGCGTCGCGAAGGCGCGCCCGCCGGCGAGGGCGCAGGCCCGCGCGTCGACGTCGGCGGCGATGGCGCGCTGCGCGACGAGCACCGGCGGGTCCCCCGGCGTGAACGTCCCGACGAGCTGGCGGAGGACCGGACCGCTCCCGCGGCCGAGCGTGCCGTTCGGCGGAGGGAGCCCGTGGCTCGCCCAGAGCCGCCGGACGACGGTCTCCGAGGCGGCGAACGACGGCTCGTCGGACGCGCCGCTCACCTCCTGACCCCCGGACGCCCCGACGAGGGAGGCGGCGCCCCGCGAATAAACCCTCCTCGGAGGAGGAATCCCCCGCGGAGGGACGCGACGCGTCGGTCCGCTCCGGGGAAAGCGTTAAGGAACGACGACCGTCCGGCCGCCCGAGGGCTCCGATGGCCTGGACGCAGCAGGAGGTTCGGGAGCTGAAGGAGGGTCGCTACCTCCTGCTCGACGAGGAGCCGTGCCGCATCCTGAGCATCCAGACCTCCAAACCGGGAAAGCACGGTGAGGCGAAGGCCCGCATCGACGCGGTCGGCCTGTTCGACGGCTCGAAGCGGAGCGTCGTCTTCCCGGTGAAGCACAAGGTCCAGGTCCCGATGATCGGCAAGCGCCAGGCCCAGGTCCTCTCCCTGACGGACACCGAGGTCCAGCTGATGGACCTCGAGTCGTACGAGACGTTCCAGCTGGCGATCGACGCGGAGAGCCGCGCCGGTCTCGCCCCCGGCGCCGAGGTCCAGTACCTGGACGCCATGGGCAAGCGCCGCATCATGCGGGCCTAGGCGCGACGTCCCGGCCGCCGGCGGGACGTGACGAGCCGCGCGTGATTTATAAGGGCGCCCGAGCATCGAACCGGCGGCCGAGCCCTGGACCCGCGCGTCGGGAAGGGCGCGGGTTCCAGGGGGGAGAGCGACGTCCGGACCGGGGGGCCTCGGCCCTCTCCCCTCGTCCCGCCTGACGAGGATCCTGCAGGAGAAGGCGGAGGCGCTGCGCAAGAAGCGCCAGTCCGCCGAGACCGTCCAGAAGGAGGTCGACGAGCGGCTCGCCCAGCTCGCCCGCCTCGGCATCGCCCCGCCCGGGATGGCGGACCGCCAGGAGCAGCTGCGCGAGCTCGCCCGGCGGACCGACTGGGAGCAGCTCGAGCTCCAGGCCAAGGAGCTGTTGGAGCAGCTCGGCACGACCGTGCCGGCGGCGATCGAGGGCCGCCGACGCCGCTCCGAGGAGTTCGCAGAACGCCTGAAGGTCTCCGGCGTCGCCGTCCCCACGAAGCTCCAGGACGAGCTGACGGCGCTCGCCCATCCGCCCCCGAGCGCGACGTGGGACGAGACCCTCGGGCGGCTCGCCAACGTCGACGACGGCCTCCGCCACGCGGCGAGCGGCCAGATCGAGCGGGCGCGCGCCCAGGCCGTCGACCTCGCGCGGTGGGCCGGCCTCGGCGCCGCCCGGCTCAAGGAGCTGGAGCGCGCCCTGCCGGACGCCGCCGAGGCGGTCCGCGACGACCGGATC
>JASIDM010000154.1 GCA_030044695.1 Thermoplasmata archaeon | reverse complement strand
GCTCGCCGACCTGCGGCAGCGCGCCCGCGCCCAGGCCCCGGGTCAGGCGGCGGCCGAGGAGGATCTTGCGGGGGGCGTGGATCGTGAGCAGGTGCTGGGCGTCGGTGTTGCAGGCTACCATCTCCGCGCCGGTGAGGCCCTCCTCGGTGAGCCGGTTGATCGTGTTGCAGCCGCCGCCGCCGCAGCCGACGACCTTGATGGCGGTCTTCAGCGAGGCGAGCAGCGCCTCCAGCTCCGCGTCGTCGCTCGACGGGGGTGGGGCGGTCGCCTCCGGGGGGCGCCGACCCTCGACGGGCAGGTGCGCCAGGATCTCCTGGGCCAGCGGGCGCGTCACGCCGAAGAACCTCGCCCCGGCGAGGGTCGGCCGCATTATAAAGGGTTGGCGCGGAAGGATGGCCGGACGCCGGAGGAGCCGTGCGGTACGAGTCGTGGGCGCCCCGCTACGAGGCGATCCGGGCCGAGTTCGGCTACCCGTTCGAGGCGGAGGAGCGGGCGGCGCGGCGGCTCGCGGCCCTGCTGCCGGAGGCCGCGCGTCGGGACGCGCTCGAACGGGTCGCCGGGCGGCTCCGGGGCCGCGACGTCGTGGTCGTCGGGCTGGCGCCCGATGCGGGTCCGCCGCCGATCTGGCGGCTCCCCCCGAGCACCCCCGCTCCGGCGGTCGTCGCGGCGGACGGGGCGACCCGGCCCTGCCTCGGCGCGGGGATCGTCCCCGCCGTGATCGCGACCGACCTGGACGGCCCGGTCCCCTCCGAGGTGGAGGCGAACGGCCGGGGGGCGCTGGTGGTCGTCCATGCCCACGGGGACAACGTCGACGCAGTCGAGCGCTGGGTGCCCGAGTTCCCCCGCGAGCTCGCCGGCTCCTGGGCCGGGCCCCCCCGGGACGGGCTACTGGACGTCGGCGGGTTCACCGACGGCGACCGCGCCGCCTACCTCGCGGAGGCCGTCGGCGCCCGTCGGATCCTCTTGTGGGGGTTCGACGCCGAGGCGCTCGGGGAGGAGCCGGCCGAGGCCCGCGGGACCAAGCGGCGCAAGCTCCGCTGGGCGTTCACCCTGCTCGAGGAGCTCGCCCGCGCGAGCCCCGTGCCGATGCTGTGGTGGCGACGGGACGGCTCGCTCGATCAGCTGCAGGTCGACAGCGCGGCGAGGTCGACCAGGTAGACGACCTGGGCCCCGTTCTCGTAGACGGGGACGAACGCCGGGCAGCCGAACCAGGCGATCGCCGCGGGGCTGAGCGGGAGGGCGAGGTCGCTCGGGTTGAGCGCCACCCCCGTGTACATCACCGCGTCGATCGCCACGAAGTCGATCGGCGCCGAGAGGGCGGGGTTGGGCACGCCGGAGGCGTTCAGCTCGGCTCGGGCCTCCGCCCACGAGGAACCGGTGAACAGGTCCGGGGTCGTCACCCAGGTCGCCCGCAGCCCGTCGAACCCGAACAGGAACGAGCTGAGCCGGTGGTCGCTCGCCACGGTGGCGCCCGGCGGGATCGCCAGGCCGACCCACATCCACAGCGCCGCGTCGCCGTGGGTGAGCCCCTCCTCGAACCCGCCAAAGTCGGCCTGGGGCGGGTAGGCGATCGCGGCGTTGGCCCCGACCAGCAGCACCACGGCCACCGACGCGGCGACGAGCGCCCGGCGCCCGCCGGCGTCGCCCGCCCGCGCCACGAGGCGCGCGGCGCCGACGGCGACCAGCAGGGCGATCGGGATCATCAGATACTCCACGTGCCGGTCCGGGGCGAGCGTGCTCGCGAGGTCGGCGAGCACGCCGAGCGAGCGCACGCTGGAGCCGAGGATCGCGAACCCGAGCATCACCGCGGCGGAGAGCCCGAGCGCGCCGAGCCAGGCCAGGGCGAACGGCCCGAGGCGCGAGGGGGTCAGCGCCCGGCGGCTGCCGGCGCAGAGCGCCCCCAGGGCGAGGACCGGCGCGAACCAGAGCAGCGCCGCCGGCTTCGTCACCTGGGTGGTGCCGGGGAGCGGAACGACGAGCAGGAGGGCGGCGGCGGCGAAGACGACGGCGACGATCGCGACCAGGTCGCGCACGAGGCTGCGGTCCGTCGGGACCCGGACCCAGGCCCGGCCGCTGGGCCGGCGCGCGCGCCGGGCCCGCACCACGGCGGCGCACCCGGCGACGACGAGCAGGCCGAGCGCCTCGAACGAGACAAAGCCGACCCCGGCGCTGAAGCCGAGCCCCGGCAGGAGGACCTTGGCGACGAACTCGGTCGTGCCGTAGAACCAGAAGCCGAACGTCGCCGTGAGGAACCCGGCGAGGAAGGCGAACTCCCGGCTCGGGAACCGGCGGCTCCAGAGCCCCGGCCGCCACAGCTCGAGGAGGACGATGCCCCCGAGCGCCCCGATCGCGAAGAAGTACGAGGAGAGGTGGTGCGTGACGATCAGCGCCGCGGACGTCGGGACGAGCAGGACGAACCACCGGGCGTCGTGGCGGGACTCGACGAGCATCCACAGCGCGGAGACGGCGAGCAGGTCGCCGAGGGCGAGCGGCGCCGGGTGGGCCAGCGAGAAGATCCTCGGCATCGCCACCGAGGCGAGGGCGCTCGCGAGCAGCGCGATGTGGTCGTTCGGGATAAGCCGCCGGAACAACAGGAACAGCGGCAGGACCGACAGCACCGCGACCGCCGGGATGATCACCGTCAGCGCGGAGAACGCCCCGAGCGACATCGCCTGGGCGCCCGCGCCGGCGAGCAGGAAGATCCCCGGGAAATCCGGATAGGCGGTCCCCCAGCCGCCGTAGGCGGCCCCGTGGGGGAGCCCCCCCGTCAGCACGAGCTGGTGGGTGAGGTAGTAGTACTCCCCCGTGTCGGACCCGAACGCCGCGTAGCCGAGGTTCGGCTCCAGGGCGAGCGCGACGAGCAGCACCGCGAGGCCGGCGAGCAGGAATCCCGCCGCCGCGGTCGGCGGGCGGGCCCGTGCCGGCGTCGCGAACGCGCCGGCCGCCGGCGTCTCCATCCGGGGTCTCCGAAGGTCGGCCGGCCCTCTTAGGTTCGGTGACGGAGCCGAACCGCCGCCGGCCCGAGGACCCCGCCTACCGCACCCATAAATAGGGGGGCCAGGTGCGCCCGACTCGAGGCCGCAGCAGGATGCCGTCCCCTCGCCGCGCGACGACGTCTCGCCGGGGTTCGACCAGGTCGGCGGCGCGCCGAGCGGCCCCCAAGTCCAGCCCCAAGCCGAAGGCGCGACCGGCGCCGAAGACGCCGGCCTCCCGGCCGAAGGCGACGCCCGCCAAGCCCGCGCCGGCGAAGCCGAAGCTCCCGCCGAAGCCCGCCTCGGCGCCGAAGGTGCCTCAGCCCGAGCTCGAGGTCCCCCTGCCCGGGGGCCGGCGGCATGTCCTGTCGCTCTCGTTCGTGCGGGACGGCGACGAGTTCATGGCCCGGCTCGAGACCGACGCGGGCCACATCACCGAGCTGAAGAACCGCTCCCTCGACCAGCTGCTCACCCTGGTGGCGGGCGAGCTCGAAGACCTGCTCGCCTAGGGAGCGCCGACATCGTCGGCCGCCGGCTCCAGGATCCGCTCGTCCAACAGGAACGACCGGCGGCTGCTGCCGCCGAAGATCTCGACCGACTCGATCGTCCCCGGCGTGAGCGGACCGGCCGGGAACCGTCGGAGGACCGTCACCCGAAGCCTCCCGGCCGCGGGGAACCGATAGCGACCCCCGAACCGGCCGACGACGACCGTCCCCTCGGACCAGAGCTCGACGCTCCGCGGAGCGGCCCCAAGGCTGTACAGCACGCCCCCGGCCCCGAGCACCGCCGCGAGAACGCCGACCAGCACAAGCGCCGACGTCGTGCCGCTGGAGTCGCCCGTGGGCCCGGCACGCGCCAGCGCGACCAGGCCGGCGTACACGACCGCCAGGCCGATCGCGTAGAGCAGGGCGAGCCGCACGACCCGCTGCGAGGCGTCGCGGTTCGGCCGGACCACGAGCAGCTCGCCATCCTCCGGCTCGGTGAGCCTCGGAGG
>JASIDM010000153.1 GCA_030044695.1 Thermoplasmata archaeon | reverse complement strand
GGGGACCTGATCTCCCTCGGCAGCCTCGGCGGGGTCCCGGGGTTCGAGTTCGGGAAGGAGAGCCGCCGGCTGAAGGCGGGCGAGCAGATCGAGGCGTCGATCGAGCGGATCGGCCGGCTCATCCTGCCGGTGAAGGCCGAAGCGCCGCCTCTCCCCGCAGCACCAGGAACAGCGCCCGCGGCGTAGGGAGCTCGTCGGTCCCCCCCGCGACCCCGCGCAGCGGCTCGCCGGCGAACGGGTAGCGGACCTCCTCGAGGAACGTGACGGCGGTCGTCCCGTCGGCGTCGCCCGAGTCCCAGACGGCGTCGCGGAACGGGTCGAACCCCTCCACGGCGTCCCGGGGGAGCGGCACGACGCGCAGCCCCGTGCCGCCGTGGAGCGAGCCCGGCAGCCGGATCAGCCGATGGATGTCCGTCGTCACCGGCGCGTCGGTCTCCGCCTGCACCTCGACGGCGGCGGCCCGCACCACGGCCTCGAGGAACTCCTTCGGGGCCGACACCTCGCCGAAGACGTCCAGCGAGAGGGTCGAGCGGATCCGCTCGGCGCGGCCTCCCTCGACGAGGGCGCGGGCCCAGCGGCGCGCCTTCGCCGGCGGCAGCCCCCACTGCTGCAGCTCCCGGGCGGCGCTCGCGACCCCGTCGCGCTCCCAGCGGGCGAGGACGGAGAGGACGGCTCGGGTCGTCCGGCCCTTCCAGCCGGGCGCGTCCGGGCCGGCGAGCCGGAGGGCCCGGGCCGCGCGTCCGCGGGCCCCGCCGACCTCCTCGGTGTCGGCGTCGCCGACGGTCCGACCGGCGCGGACGTCCTCGCGTCGCTCCTCGATCGCGGCGAGGGGGTCGACCCCGACGCCGAGCACGTAGTCGACCAGCTCCCGACGCTCCGGCCCTCCCAGGCCCAGGAACCGTTCGTCGCGAACGTGCACGTGGTAGCCGCGGCCGCCGGAGAAGACGAAGGCGGTCGCCGCGGGGTCGACGCCCAGGTCGCGCATCAGAAAATCGTCGACGAGGTCGAGGAGCCGGCGCTTCACGAGGGCGAGCTGCCCGGCGTAGTCGAGCTCGCCGGCCCCGCGAAGGTGGTCGGCGTCCAGGTCGAAGATCAGGTCGGCGCCGAGCCAGCCCTTCGCGGCCATCGTCGGCTGGGCGGGCTCCCGGTAGTAGGCCGACGAGTAGTAGACGTGGCGCGGGACGAGCTCGCCGAGGAAGCCGCGGAGGTCGGCCGGTGTCGGCAGGGTCGCGTGCCGCCGCATCCCCCCCGCCTCGGAGAACGGGAAGGCGGCGAACTCCCGCCGGGCCAGCTGCGCGGGCGGGTCGATCGACGCCTCGCGGTAGTACCGCTGGAACTGCGACCGGGCCCAGGCCAGGGTGGGGGCGTCCAGCGGGACCGTCTTCGCCATCGGCCTAGTCGGGCTCGGCCGACCCGTCGCCGTCCGAGGTCGCCTCCTCCACGGCGGCGTCCCGACGGAGGCGGGCGAGCAGGTGGAAGACCGTCGCGTGCTCGCTGCCGCGCAGGAGCAGCTCCACGGCGCGGGTCGCCCGCTCGAGCTGGTCCTCCTCGCCGATCAGCGCGACGGTGGAGCCGTAGACGCTCATCGAACAGCCCGACAGCTCCTCGATGCGCGCCCGGGCCCGGCCGGCCGTGCCGATCACCCGCGCGCGGATCCGGCGGAGGGCCGCCTTCTCCCGGTGGCCGGTGGCGAGCTTGATGTCGACGATCCCGAGGAACGTGTTGTCCTTGAGCAGGCGCATCGCCCGCGCCGGCGAGAACCCCCGCCCGATCGCCAGGACGATGTCCCGGGCCTTGAGGACGGAGATCGGGTCGGTGTCCGGACCGGAGACCGTCACCTCGCCCTCCTCCGCGTCGACCTCCACGGTGGTGTGGGTCGCCTCGGCGACCGCGCGGCGGGTCCGCCCGGCGGGCCCGATGAGCACCCCGACCCGGTCCTCGGGGATGCGGGCGTAGACGACGGGCACGGCTAGGCCCCCTCGTGGGGCGGGCCGACCGTCTCGCCGCCGACCGCCCGCAGGAACTCGGCGGGCTCGACGTCGTAGCCGAGCCGCCCGAGGAAACGCGAGAAGTTCTGGAGGTCCCGCTCCAGGAGCCGGCGGGCCTCCGGGTGCTCCGCCCGGACCGACTGGGCGACGTCGATGACGACCACGTGGCCGTCGTGGTACAGGGTGTTGTACGGCGAGAGGTCCCCGTGCACGAGCCGGGCCTGACGGATCATCCGGCCGAACTCCCCGACCAGCTGCTCGTACAGCGTGGCCGGATCGTCGACGGGGACGTCCTTCAAGCGAGGGGCCGCGCCCTCGGCGGTGCCGATGTACTCCATGACGAGCACGTTGCGGTAGTGGCCGATCGGCCGGGGGACCCGGACCCCGGCGTCGGTCAGGCGCCCGAGGATCGTGTGCTCCCGCCGGGTCCACGCGAAGACCAGGCCGCCGTAGTTCCGCGCGCTCGCCTCCCGGCGAAGCTCGTCGAGGGCGTACGGAGGGAGGTGGCGGAAGACCGTGTTGGAGATCCGGTAGATCTTCACCGCCCGGAACTCGGTCCCCTTGGAGGCGCGGAAGACGCCGCCCTCCTTCCCGGAGGAGATCGGGTGGTCGACGACGTCGAACAGGCCCTGGTTCGCCAGCCGCGACACGGCGAGCAGGGTCCCGTGATCGAAGAACTCGTCGAGCAGCTTGCGCTGGCCGGCGTCGCGACGACGGTCCTCGACCCGCTCCCGACGGGGGAACACGAGATCGGCGGCTCTCGGCACGGAACGGCATCACCGCCGGGGGCTCATAGTCTCTCTAGCGCCGGAGGCGGCGGTGGTCACAGCGGGGCCGGCGGGCGAAGGAGGGCGAGCAGCCC
>JASIDM010000018.1 GCA_030044695.1 Thermoplasmata archaeon | reverse complement strand
GGTGGCAGGAGATGCCGGGCGATAACGGGGACCCGGCGAACGGGCTGGCCGAACGGTTGAAACGTTCCCGTCGGCCTCGCTCCGGCGTGCCGGACGGGCCGCGACGCCCGAGCGACCGACGCCCGCTCCACCCGGGGTCGTCGTTCGAGCTCTGCGGACTGACGTTCACCGTGCCGACCGACGCGATGTCGTCGATCGGGGTGGTGGAGCGCCTGCGACGCGCCCGTGCCGCCGGGTTCACGACGTTCGACACGGTCGGCTCAGCCGCCCCGGAAGCCGCGGAGGCATCGCTCGCGCGGGCGTTCCCCGGCGGAGACCCGGCGATCGTCGTGCTGGCGCCGAGCACCTCCCGGGCAGCGGAAGGGTCGGCGGGCGACGGACCTCCGGGCTACTCTCCCGAGCCAGCTCGCACCCCGCGGAGAGGACCCGCTGTCCTCCCGGTCGCCGCGGGACTGCGCCATCTGTACGAGCGCGCGCCGAGGCGGCCCATCGACCGCGCGACGCCGGCCGACCCGACCCGTCCGGCGGGCCTCGGCACCCCTCCGGTGCTCGCCTGCCACTCGGTGGAGGACCTCCAGGCCGCCTCGCGGGAACCGACGCCGCGCGTCCTCTCGGGCCCCTGCTCCCTCCTCGCCCCGGAGCTGCTCCCCGTCGCCGAGTCGACGTTCGGGGCCCGCGAGTTCGCCTGGATCGCCCGGGACCCGTTCGCCGGCGGTCGATTGGACGGGAGCCGGTACCGCGCCGCACCGGGGTTTCCCCCTCGGGCCCGGCCCGCGTCGGTCCGCGAGCTCGAGGACGACTTCGCCCAGGTCGCCCCGTTCGGGTTTCTCGCCCTCCCCCACCGCCGGACGCTCGCTCAGGCCGCGCTCTGGTTCGCGGTCGATCGGCCGCCGGTCGTCACGACGGTTCTCGACCTCCCCGCGGCAGACCGCTGGGACGAGCTGGTAGGGTTCGACCGCTCGCCGCCCCTGCGGCCCGACGAGCGGGAGCGGGCCGAGGCGCTCGGGGCCCGGAGTCTTAGGCGACCGTCGCCTCCGTTCCTGGGGCCATGAGCGCCAACGAGGGGGCGACGGCGGCCGTCGGGTCCCCGCTACCGGCGTTCCAGGGCCGAACGGCCGACGGGAAGACCCTCGGCCGGGAGGCGCTGCTGGGGCATCCCGCGGTCGTCTACTTCTATCCGAAGGCCGGAAGCCTCGGCTGCTCGCTGGAATCGCGCGAGTTCGCGCGCCTGCACGAGAAGTTCGCCGCCGCGGGGGCGCGGATCGTGGGCATCAGCGTCGACCCCGCGGACGCCCAGCAACGGTTCCAGGAGAACTGCCACCTCCCGTTCGACCTGGTCGCCGACCAGGACGGGGCGATCTGCCGGGCGTTCGGCGTGCTCGGCGCGTTGCGCATGGCGAGCCGCACGACGTTCGTCGTCGACGCCCGGGGCACCATCGTCCAGGTCATCCGGACCTGGCGTCCGGGCAAGCACGCCGAAGCGGCGCTGGCCGGCGTCCTCGCCTCGACGACGACCGCCCCCGGGACGGCGACGCGGCCGCCCGAGACCGACCACCCGTAGGGTGACGGACGTCCCCGGTCACCGGCGGTCCCCGCCGCCAGGAGGTCCGCCTCCGACCGGGCCGCACGGTAGGTCGTAAATGCGAGGTAACCTCTTGACCTCGGACGGGGTCGATGGACGAGGGGGAGCGCGGGGATCCGGGAACCGCTCCCGCCGCCGGGAGGTGCAGGTGGTGAGCTCACGACCGGGAGCGTTGAGCGCCGCCGTCGCTCCAGGCGGGCTCACGTCGCTCCGTAGCGCGCGAGCGCGGAACGATCTCGGGGGACCGTGAGCGCTCGTCGGCCGTGGGTCCTCGGTCCGGCCGCCCGACCTCGGCTCGCCTTCCTGCTCGCCGTGATCTCGGGGGCCGCCACGGCCGGGTTCGCGGCCGTCTTCGTCACGGCGGCCTGGCACGGGTTCTTCAACTGCCCCTCGGCCGGTGCCGCGGGATGCGCTTCCCACCCGTTCTGGGGGTTCTCGCCGGCCCTGTATCTCGGGGCCTGCCTGGTCGGCGTGGCGGCGGGAGGGGTGATCGCCGCCCTCGGCTCGCTCGCCTACCTCGGATGGCTCGGCCCGCGACGCGCGGCGTACCCGATCGTCGCCCTGGCGGCGATCGGGGTGCTCTCCTACGGGGGGCTCGGCATCGGGGCGGGCGCCGGCGTGGCGGCAGGATGGTTCCTCCTCCGGCCGCGCGGCAGCCGGGCCGTCGCCCCGTCGGAGTGGTCGGGTTCCCTGCCGACCGGCGTCCCGGCGGTCCGGGGGCCCCCGAAGCGGCCGCTCACCGACCGCCCTCCGGTGACCGAGTGGAGCGGCGTCCTCGCGGGGGCACCGATGACGCCCGCGTCCCGGGGCGGCGGGAAGGTCCCCCTTCCGTCCGCGGACCGGCTCGCGGCCGCCCTACGACGCAGTCGGGTCGCGCCGGGGGGGGCGTCCCTCGCGGCGTCGGCGAGCCCGCCGATCGTCTTCCTTCCTCCGCCGCCGCTGGCGCTCCGGCGGGGACGTCCGTCCGCCGGGCCGGCCGCGGTCGCCACCCCTACAGGCTCGTCCCCGGAGGCGGCAGTTCCCCTCCGACCCGAGCTCCCGACCGGCACGGCCCCTCCGGGGACCTTCCCGCCGGCACGGCCTGCTGGAGCGAGCTCCTTCTCGGCTCCGCCGGGAACCGCCGCTCGGGCTCCCGCGACGGCGGCGAGCCCGGGATCGTCGACGGCGGGGAGCGGCGATGTGGAACCCGTGGTCGCCGTCGCGCCGGGACCCGCGGCCGCCGCGGGCCCGCTCCGCCGCGCCGTGCCGCCACCGGCGATCGATCCGTCCCGACGATCCCTGCGAACGAGCGGCGGCGCCCCTGCCTCAGCGGTCGCGCCGCGCGCGGCGGTCGCCCCCCCTCGAGGCCCAGCCGGGGGAGCCCAGCTCCGGCCCGCGGGCGACCTGCCGGCCGTTCCGTCCGTTGTCGGAGCGGATTCGCGCCCGCCACCGCCGGGCGGCCCTCTACCGAAGGCGCGCGCCAAGGCCTGGAACTGCCCCAACTGCAAGCTCCTCAACGCCCCGTGGTCCCAGTTCTGCACAGCGTGCCGGACCCCGGCGCCCCCGGCCGCCTGAACGAGCCACCGTGGGCCGGTGAGGCTCGACCTGGCCCTGTTCCGGTGGAGGTTCGACCTCCCGAGGCCCCGGCGCTCGGGACGCGACGGAAGACGCCGCAGAACCGCGGAACAGGTTTAATACGCATGGATGCGTAAGCCCCGCCGGTGCCGCGCTCCACCGCCCACCTCGAGCCCCAACCGTGCCTCGGGGGAGGGTGCGGCCATCCCGACAGCGAACACGTCCGGGTCCGGGAGCTCGAAGGACCGACCCAGCTGGTCGTCTGGTGCGCCGGCTGCCGGCGGCACGAGATCTGGAACACGCGTCGGCTCGGTTCCGCCCAGAAGCTGCAGTCGGTCCTGGCCAAGGCCCTGCTCACGCGCCTCTCCAAGGACCCGGACCGCCGGCCCAGCTGTGCGAAGCCGACGCCGCCGTCGCTGCTCCGAGCGGCGGAGTCCGACGGGGGAGGCGCCGAGACACCGGACTCCGGCGACGACCTCCCGGGCGCCGGCGCGGTGCCCGCGACGTTGCCCAAGGAGCGGTTTCCCCGGATGGCCCAGCGCCCTCGGCCGGCGTCGATGCCGCGGGACCCACCGCCGAGGCGCCGACCCGCGCGCCGGGGCCCGCCCGACGCGCGCCGGAAGCGCTAGGTCGGTCCGGGACGCCCTCGACCAGGTTCCCGCCCTCCGCCCGCGAACCGCGGAACGGCGCCTCGGACGCGACCACCGCCAGACCCGGCTTTAAGCCCTCGGAGCCCCTCCTTACCGGACCGTGGCCAAGCCCAGGAAGGGCGCGTCCGCCAAGGCGGACGCGGCCGGCGAGGACGGGTCGATCCACCCTTCCACGAAGGAGACGTTCGACGAGCTCGCCGATCGGGTCGCCAAGGCCGAGCCGCGTCGCGGGTCGATCACCCAGCCCCCGCCGGCGTGGGAACCCGACGAGGTCACCGTCGGCTTCGCCATGGTCGCCGAGCCGTCCGGCGAGCTCCACGAGCTCTCCGAGCCGACCCTCCTCGCGACGATCCTCCTCGCCGTCGAGGCCGACCGGCGCGGGATCCTCAACCGGGTCGCCGCCGGGTTCGAGGAGGAGGTCGACGCCGTTGCCAACCTGTACTGGCCGTTCCTGATCATCCACGGGGCCCCCGGCGGGGGGACGGCGATCTTCGACGGGACCGGCGTCTGGAAGCGGACGTTCCGCTACACTCGGATGCCGGAGATGGAGGCGGTCCAGCCGCTCCTCGACCCGGAGCGGACGCCGGCCGAGCACCTCGCCCGGATGAAGGCCCTCGCCCCCCACTTCAGCCGAGAGGCCGGCGCGGAGGTCCTCACCGTCGAGGGGTTCCTCCCGCTCGATCCTCCGCTGCTGTTCGACGTCCTCTCCCAGAGCCGGTTCCGCAGCGACCCGCAGTCCCCGCACGCCGGCTTCCTGCCGGCCCGGCACAAGCTCGACTGGTACGACGAGGAGCTCCAGCGGATGCGGCAGTGGCTCGAGCGGTTCGAGGTCGACCTGCGGATGCTCGCGGAGGTCCGCGGCAAGGTCGACGGGCTGGTCCAGGCGACCCAGAAGCGCCTGGACGAGCAGTACCGCGCCCGGCAGGCGGAGGGGCGGGCGACCGTGGAGGCCGCGGCCGCCGCGGCGGAGACGGAGATCACCGAGCTGGAGCAGCGGCACCACGCCGAGCTCCGCCAGCAGCTGGAGACGATCCGCCAGGCCCGGTCGGCGGCGGCCCACGGCCAGGCGGCCGTCGCCACCGCCGACACCCTCGCCTTCCGCGCCACCCACCGCCGCGGCGACGCGGCGCCCCACCAGGCCCGGGGCCGCCAGGCCCAGGCGACGATCCGCACCGCCAACCGACAGGCCGAGGAGAGCCGCCGGGAGATGGAGAAGATCCACGACCGGCAGCGGACGGCGCAGGAGCGGGCGCTCGACAAGGTCGTCCAGCTGGAGGAGCGCCAGGCCCAGGCGCTCGCCCAGGAGGAGCTGTTCCGCGACGAGTACGGGGCGGCCGCCTCCGATCTGCTCCAGTCGCTCGACGGGCAGATCGCCGCCCGCTCCACCCAGAAGAACCTGCTCGAGGGGTACTTCCTGCCGTTGCCGTCGCTCGCCTCGGTGCGGGTCGTCTGGTTCCCGTTGTGGATGGCGACCCTGAGGAGCTCGAAGGGGCTCCGGCAGGTCGTCTTCCCGCCGATGCAGGTCCGCGCCGGCATGGGGATCGGCGGGACGCTCAAGCGCCTGTTCGGCGGGATCGTGCTGCCGCTCGAGCCGCGCACGGAGCGGTTCGACAAGGTCCTGCGCCCGACGATGGAGGAGGCGTTGGCGCGGGACCCGTGGCTCTCGGCGGCGACCCAGGAGCTGACCCGAGCGGCCGACGTCCTCGTCGACCCGGACGTCCTCCAGCGGCTCCAGGAGGGGCTCGGGGAGCTGCGCCGCCAAGGCTGGATCACCCCCAAGCAGGAGACCGACATCCTGCGGAGCTACACCGACCGCTTGCACCGCCGGGCGCAGCGGGGCGGCCCGACGATCGGCGCCGTGCCGACCGGGGCGCGCTCCGAGATCTACCCGACCGACGCGAGCGCGCCGCGGGAACCCCCGGGCGCGGGCTAGATCGCGGAGCCCCGGTCCGGTGGGGCTGTCGGATCGCCGAGCCTAGCGAGCGGCCCGTCCCGGCAGCGGCGCGGGCCCCGCGTGGGGGGGACCGAGGGGCACGGCCGGCCGCTCCGACGGTACCCCGTAGGCGGCCGCCTCCTCGGGCGACGGCGGTACCGGGCTCGCCTGCTCGCGCAGGAACCAGGCCATCTTCTCGTGCTCCTGCAGCGTCCGGACCAACAGGTCCAGCGTGCCGGGGTCGCCGTCGGTCTCGGCGGCCCGGATGCCGTCGCGCAGCCCGGCGATGACCGTCCGGTGGGCGACGAGGAGCCGCTCGATCATCCGGAGGGGCGTGGTCGGCAGCGCCGCGTCGCTCTCGAGGTTGGAAGCGCGGACGAGGTCCGTCACGGAGTACTTCGCCGGCGCTCCGAGCATGCGCTGCCGCTCCGCCAGGGCGTCGATCGTCTCGAGGACCTTGGCGGCGTGCTCGTCGAACAGCAGGTGGAGCTCGCGGAACCGCGGTCCGGCGACGTTCCAGTGGTAGCCCTTGTACTGCAGGTAGAGCTGGACCGCGTTCGCCTGCTCCCGTAGGAGATGGGCTTGCGACGAGGACCCTAGGGGCTTCGGCATGCTGTCGCCTCCGCGCCGACGATCCTCAGCACGGGCTAAGGAGCCGCCGTTCGCCCGACTTGACGGGGAGCGAGCTACCTCGGCTCCGCCGGGCGTCCCTCGCCGTCCCAGTCCCAGTCCCACCAGGCGTACCCCGCGGACTCGTGGGCCCAGAGGCCCCAACCAAGGAGGGCGGCGCCCAGGAGCCCGAACGACAGCGCCAGACCGAAGCCGAGGGCGGGAGCGGTGCGCGTGAGGTACTCGAACAGGAACACGGCGAACCCTGCGATGAGGAGGAGCTCCCCCGCGAGGACCTGGACGCCGCCGGGGTCGCGCGCCCAGTTCACCGTGAACCAGAAACTCCAGTTCGTCGCCACGGACGCCTGCCGGCGTCCGGGACAGGCTCCGCCTCCCTTGAGCCCGACCCCCGGGCCCACGGGGAGGTCGTCCCAGAGCGGCCGCCCCGCGGGAGGCGGCCTCGAGGAACCCCGAGGGCTATCTGGGGCACGACGCTCGCGCGAGCGTGGACGACAGCTCCGACGCGCGGGCCGAGGGGCCGCGCCTCGACCGGTTGGTCGAGCGGCACCGGCAGTTCCTCGAGGAACGGTTCCCGTTCTGGGGACGGTCCCAGGCCAACGCGCTCGCCCGGCAGGTCGACGACGGCAGTCTCACGATCCGGCCGTGGACGGCCCGGGACGAGCGGGCGATCGGGGTCGCCTGGGTCCAGACCGCGGACGGCGGGCTCCGGGTCCACGGGCTGTGGACCGAGCCGACCGGGCCGGGGCCCGTGACCGAGCTGTTGGCCGACCTACCCCGGGAACGCGCCGGAACCGTGCAGGTCGTCACCGATGTCCTCCCCGGGTTCGACGCGGAGGCCCAGGAGGATCACTTCGCGGGACTGGGGTACTGGCACCGCGCCAAGGTCTTGATGCGACGGTCCCCGGACGCCGCCCGAATCGCGCCGCCACGGTCGCCGAGGATCCGGCCGATCGCCCCGACGGATCTCCTCGCCGTGACCCGCGTGTACGCGGCCGCGTACGCCGACCGCCCTGGGGAGTTCTGGGCCTGGGCGGTGCCCTCGGCGGCCCAGGAGGCCGAGCGGGACCTGCGGCGCCACCTGGGGCCGACCGGTGGCTGGAGCGACAGCTTCCTTGCCGACGCGTCCCAGGTCTGGGACGACGCCGGGACGGTGCGCGGCGCGGTCCTGCTCGTTCGCGGAGGCCGGGGCCACCCGTGGATCGACGACCTGATCGTCGAGCCGGCGTTCCACCGCCAGGGGATCGGCCGCGCCCTGCTCGAGGCCGCGATCGCCCGGGTGACCTCGCAGGGCCCCGAGACCCTCGACCTCGCGGCGATCCGGTTCGGGGCGCCGTACCGGCTGTACCGCCGGCTCGAGTTCGAGGAGGTCCCTCCTCCCGAGTGCCGCTTGGACGGGCACTGGGTCCGGGGCCCGACTCCGTTCTAGCGCGGCACCTCCGCCGTTACTGCCCACCCGCACCCTTGGCCGCCCGACGAACGGTCGACGTCCTCGACCCCGGCCGCC
>JASIDM010000152.1 GCA_030044695.1 Thermoplasmata archaeon | reverse complement strand
CCCCTCCTTCGTCTCGACCTCCTCGACGGCGCCGAGCTCGACGACGACCGCCTCGAACGTCGCGACGCGCGAGGGCCGAAGGTCGGAGATGTACGTCCCGGGGGGTCGCCCCGCGCTCGCCGTCATTGTCGTCCGCGGGCCCGGCGACCCCCTGGGGCCGCAGACGCGCGCCCCGATAACGCCGCGTCCCGGGAGTTCGGGCGACCCAGGGACCACCGGGGCGTCCGGCTAGCGGCCCGGTCCGATCTCGTTCCTCGGCGCCGGCTCGAGCCGGCCGTCGTGCAGCCGCCCGCAGAAGCGGGCCAGGAACGGCTGGTTCGACTCCGTCCCGAGCGCGAGACCGGCGGCGTGTCGCCCCAGCGCAGGGGCGAAGCTCCACCCGAGCCGAAACCCTCCGGTCGCGACGACGACCCGTCCCGCCCGCCCGACGGTCGGCAGGCCATCCGGCGTGCACGGTCGCGACCCCTGCTGGGCGGAGACGACGGCCTCGACGGGGACGACCTCCTGCAACGATCGGTACACTCGGCGAGAGCGCGCGGGATCGTCGGAGAGATCGAAGTCCCAGCCCCCCGTGATCTTTAGTTCGCCGTCGAGCGGGACGATCGCCAGGCCCCGATCCACGTGGATCGTGGCGACCGGCGGTCGCGCGGGACTCCGGACGTGCCAGCCGTACCCCCGGACCCCCGTCAGCGGAACGCCGAGGCGCCGGCACCCCGTCCCGGCCGCGACGACCACCGCCTCGAACGACGAGCGCTCCCCGTCGGCGTCGACCGTCCCGTCGAGGGCGACCCCCTGGACCGAACGTCGGAGGACCCGGCACGCCGCGAGATCGCGGCGCATCCGGTCGACGAACCGTTCCGTGCCGAGCCAGCCGGCCTCCGGGAAGAACAGCGAGCCCGTCGCGCCGTCGTCACGGACGTCGACGGGCACCTGCTCCCGCCTCGCCAGGGCGAGCGCCCGCTCCTGCGCGTAGTGTCGCGGATCGTCGAACTGCTCCGTCAGGCCCCGCTCCTCGTAGCCGAAGTCGTTCCGCTCACCAGCGAGCCGACGGTACTCCGCGAGCGAGGTCTCCGCCAGCTCTGCGAGCGCCGGCTCGAACCCCGCGGGCGGCGCGCGCTCCAGCTGGCGGAGGCTCTCCGCCCACCACCGGAGGTCCGCGCTCCGATAGACGCAGGTGCCGTCCCACCAGTACCTCCAGACGCGGCGCAGGAAGGCGAGGGTGTTCGTCCGGTAGGCGGTGGCCGGCTCGATGATCCCGGCGGCGTGGACGGAACCGGCGCCGAGCGGTCCGCTCTCGAACAGCGTGACCTCCGCGCCGGCCTCCTGAAGGTACCGGGCGGTGAACAACCCGACGACCCCCCCACCGACGACCGCCGCCCGCATCGACGAGGCCCGACCCCGCTCGCGCCCAGGCGTCGGGCACCTAAGCGCTGACCGACGGGGTCAGGACCTCCGGCCCTCGGCGGGCTCGGGGGCGTCCCACTCTCGTCTTCGGAGGGCCGAACGTCAGCTCGGCTCCGGCAGGGCGAGCCGGCCTGCGTCGCCCGGTCGGAAACGGCGAACGACGTCCGGGACGCTAGCCGATCGGCAGGGGCGCTCGCCCCGGAACGGCGAACACCGTGGACGCTCCCGGTCCGACCTCGGCTGCCCCAAGGTGCGTCGCGAGAGGGAGCGCGAGGCTGGTGAGGTTCGTCGCGTAGTTGAGGATCCCCTCGACCGTGCACGAAAAGCTCGACGTGTAGCCCCCGAGCAGGAGCGAGCCGTCCGAGCCGTCGACGACGCCGCTGAGCAGCGCGGTGGACCCCCCGGTGGTGGTGTTGGTCACGGGGTCGTACGAGCAGTTCGTGTAGAGGACGAGCCATACCGGACCGAACGTCGCGTTGTCGACGAGCGCGTAGACCGCGTTCGCCGCGGCGTGGCCGGCGAGGAATGCCCCGGCGTCGGCGTTGAACGCGTCGGCGGCCTGGACGCTGTCGATGTAGCTGTCGGGAAGCGAGGGGATCGTCAGGGAGCCTAGGCAGCTCGAGCCGGAGACGTTACCGAGGAAGTACGCCGTACCCGCGATGACCGCGATCGCGCTCGCGGACCGACCGACGCTGTTGAAGTACGCGAGAAGCCAGAAGTCGGCCTTGCCGCCGGCGTAGCCGCCGGTCTCGGCGGGGACGGTAACGTTGCTCGCGAGCGGGTCCGCGACCGAGCAGGTGGCGTTCCCCTGGAGCTGACCGAACGGGAACGACGTCATCGGCGCGATCCCGACGATGGCGACGAGAGCGCCCGCCTCGTGCGCCGACGCGAGGCCGGCCGCGCGACTCTCGGCCGTGTACGACGAGATCCCGTTCCCGGACCCCATCGACCCGAACAACGAGACCCCCGGGACCGCGCCGAGCGCCAGGGCGGCCACCACGACCACCACCGCTACCGCGACGGCCAGGGCGGCCCAGCGGGCGCGGGAGCGCCCGCGTCGTGCAGCGGTCGCTCCGTCGGGTCGGGGGACCGGCGACGACGGCCCGGCCCCGGCGGGAGCGACGCCGGCAGTTCCACCGCCCACGCTCACGACCCCATCACCGGGAGAGCTCCCATACTGCTTGCGGTAGGGCCGCGAGTCGACAACCGTTAATCGGCGGCGCCGCGTCGGGCCGGTGTGTCCGCCTCGGGCTTCCCACGACGCGGGCGTGCCGACCCCGAGGTCTTCGCCGGGAGCCGAAGCCCCGCGGCGGGCGGGGGCGCGGCCGTTCCCCTCGCCACCCTCGGTCTCCCGAGTGACGCCGGCGTCCGCGCGGAGTTGACCGAGCGGTGCCCACCCTCGACCTACCCCAGCGGCGATCGGCCCGTCACCGCTCGCTTCCGCGCGGACCCGGTGAGGCTCGACGCGCTCGTTCGATCGGGGCCGCTCGCGGGCCAGTAGGTGCTCCCGGTCCCGTGCCGTCCACCGGTTCGCTGCTTCGGTCCCTGGTCTGCCGCGCCTGCTGCGGAGAGGTCGACCCCGAGGTCCTTCGGGGGGTCTGTCCGACGTGCGGCCAGACCCTGTTCGCCGAGTACGACCTCGACCGACTCGACGCCCGGAGCTGGTGGCGCGACGTGCGCGGGCGAGAGCCGACCCTGTGGAAGTACCGCGAGATCCTCCCGGTCCGGGACGCCGGCGCGATCGTCACGTTGGGGGAGCCCGAGGGACCGCTGCTGCGCCTCCGCGCCGGAGCGGAGGTCGAAGGGATCGAGCTGTGGGCCAAGGACGACGGCGGACTCCCCACCGGCTCGTTCAAGGCTCGGGGAATGACCGTGGCCGTCTCGCGCGCTCGGGAGCTCGGGGCGCAACGACTGTTCGCGCCGAGCGCCGGCAACGCCGGCCTCGCGCTCGCCGCCTACGGCGCCCGCGCCGGGCTCCCGGTCGCCGTGTACCTCCCCGAGGCGGCGGATCCGCGCACGGTCGAAGCGGTCGAGCGCTACGGCGCGTCCGTGGTACGGTCCGGCGCCACGATCCGGGAGGCCGGCGAGGAGGGGCGCCGTCGTGAGGCGGGCCGAGGGTTCGAGATGTCGACGCTCCGGGAGCCGTACCGGGTCGAGGGGAAGAAGACGATGGGGCTCGAGATCGCCGAGCGCCTCGGACCGGACCGGCTCCCGGACGCGATCGTCTACCCGACGGGCGGGGGAACCGGGCTCGTCGGGCTGTGGAAGGGCTTTGACGAACTCCGCCGCCTCGGGCTCGTCGACCGGCTTCCCCGCCTCATCGCCGTCCAATCCGAGGGGTGCGCTCCGGTCGTGCGCGCGCTGCGCGACGGCGCTCCGAAGGTGACCCCGTGGGAGAACGTCCTCACCTCGGCCCCGGGCCTCGCGGTCCCCGCCCCGTTCTCTTCGGAGCGGGTCCTGGAGGCCGTGCGCGCGACCGGAGGGACCGGGGTCGCCGTCCCGGACGACGCGCTCGCCACGGCCCGGCGGTCGCTGGCGCGCGAGCAGGGTCTCTCGGTGTCGCCCGAGGCCGCGGCGCCGTGGGCCGCCCTGCCGCAACTCCTGCGGACGGGCGCGCTGCGGGAGGGCGAGCGGGTCGTCCTGTACCTCACGGGCCGAGGGGCGGGGTGACGTCCCGCCCGCCCGGCGCGTTGCCGGCGTCCGCGCCCGCGACCGGCCGTCGGGCCCGGTGGTCGAACCGCAGCTTGAGCCCGAGGATCGTGAGCGCCAGCCCCAGGGTGACGGCGTTCGCGCCCACCACCGGGATCGAACCGATCCACAGGCCATAGACCAGCCAGCCGAACGTCCCGACCGAGAAGACCACGAACGTCGTCAGGGAGATCTCGTCGGCCCGGCGCAGCCGGGCCACCCGGACGACCTGCGGGACGAACGCGCCCGTCGTGCAGACGGCCGCGATCGACCCTACGAGCGTCGGCGTCCAGGGTCCCACGACCATGCCCCCTCCGGTTCGGTCCGGAACGTTCGCGGTTCCGGTAGCCTCGGCTGCGGGCTCGGTCCTTATGAGGGAAGCGGCGCAGCCGTGACGGTCGACCCCACGGGAGCGAGAGGGCTCGACCTGCAGGGTACCCGTGGGTCCGGCCGGGCTCGCCGCCCGCGCGAGCGGCCGGCGTACCGGGCGGGCCCGCTCCGGCGAGACCCCAAGTACGGGGCCGTCGTGAGCCGGCGGATGCCGACCCGTCCGATCTCCCGAGGCCCCGAGCTCCTGACGCCCGCGCAGGCCCGGCGCGTGTACGCCTACAACGAGGAGGTCTTCGGCCGGTTCGTCCGTCGCCTGCGCGGTCGGTCCTGGAGATCGGTCCGGCGGAAGCGGGAGATCGGCCACCAATCCCTGTTCGACACCCTCGTGCACATCCTGAACGTCCATGAGGTCTGGGTCGGTTACATCCTGCGGGGCCGGACCTCCGACGAAGAGCTCCAGCGGCTGTTCGATGACCCCGCTCGCCACCCGTCCGACTGGAAGGGGTTCCGCGCCTACAACGACCGGGTGTGGGTGACGGTCCACGACTACCTGAGCAAGGCGACCCCGCGAGGTCTCTCCCAGCCGGTGAAGGTCTTCTGGATGCCGGGTCGGTACGTCGCCTCGGACGGACTCCTCCAGGCGACGTTCGAGCAGGCGCACCACCTCGGGGAGATCATCGGGGCGCTCTGGCAGGACGACGTCGAGCCGCCCGAGATGACGTGGGTCGGTGTCGGGCCCTGTACTCCCTCGACGCGGCCGCGACGCGGCAGGTGACCCGCCGTGGCCGAGCCACGCCCCGAGGCAAGGGTCGAGTCTTCGGCCGGCCGTAGCCGGGCCGAAGCTGGGACCCCGAGCTAGTTCCGCCACGGGCAGGGGCTCGACCGAGATGACCGCGATGCGGGGCTTTCCGAGGTGGTGGATCAATCGACGGACCCTCCGCCGGGCGGATCGGGCCCTCTCGCGCCTCGGGCCCCACCTCCGGCTGCCGCCCGACGCGGTCGTGCTGGAGCTCGGCTGCGGCGGCGGAGGGATGCTCGCCCGGCTTCACGAGAGGTACCGGCCGGCAAGGCTGGTGGGCACGGACTTCGACCCGGTGGAGATCGAGGCGGCCCGTCGGCAACTCACGGCCCGTTGGGGCGCTCTGCCGCCGTCGATCGAGCTCGCACGGATCGACGCGAGCGAGCTTCCCTACGCCGCGGGGACGTTCGACGCGGTCTTCGCCATGATGATGTTGCACCACGTCGAGGAGCGCCATGCCGAGTATCTCCGCCGACCCAAGGCCCTGGCGGAGGTTCGGCGCGTGCTCCGGCCGGGCGGCCGGCTCGTGTACTCCGAGATCTTCCGCAGGGCCGACGTCCGT
>JASIDM010000151.1 GCA_030044695.1 Thermoplasmata archaeon | reverse complement strand
GAGCTCCTGCTCGACCGGCTGGCGACGCTCTACCGTACGGGGGACTGGCGCCGGCCGTACCTCCGCGACCACGCCGAGGACCCGTTCCAGGTGCTGATCGGCACGATCCTCTCGCAGCGGACCCGGGACGCCAACACCGACCGCGCCTCGGCCGATCTGTTCGCCCGCTATCCCGACGCGCGGAGCCTCGCCGACGCCCCCGAGCGGGACCTGCGCCCGATCCTGCGTCCGGTCGGGTTCTACCGGGCGAAGAGCCGCGTGATCCGCGACGTCGCGAGGACGATCCTCGAGCGGTACGGCGGCGAGGTCCCGCGGACGTACGACGAGCTCGTCGGGCTCCGCGGCGTCGGGCCGAAGACCGCGAACTGCGTGCTCGTCTTCGGCTACGGGATCCCGGCGATACCGGTCGACACCCACGTGCACCGGATCGCCAACCGGCTCGGCGTCGTGCGGACCGCCAGCCCGGAGGCGACCGAGGAGCGACTCCGGGCGGTCGTCCCGTCGCGGTACTGGATCCCGCTCAACCCGCTGCTCGTCCAGCACGGCCAGAACCTCTGTCGCCCCCGGGGTCCCCGGTGCGATCTCTGCCCGATCGCGGACCAGTGCGCCACCGGCCGGGCGCTCAGGGCCGGCCGTCGGCCCCCGCGAGCGGACGATGCGCGGCCCCCGTCGGCCGCAGGCGGACGAGGGCGACGAGCGCGACGATCTGGGCGGCGGCCGCGAACTCCCAGGCCCAGCCGTACGAGCCGGCCTGGACGATCGCTCCGAACGCGGCGGCGACCGCCGCTCCCCCGCCGAGCTGGATCGCGTTGAACACCCCGATCGCGAGGGGGACCTCCCGGGCCGGGAGGTCGGCCCAGTAGTGGGGCAGGACGTACATCACCGCGTAGGCGAACCCGTAGCCGAACGAGAACACCGCGCCGATGGCGACCGCCGCCGCGAGGCCCGCGATCGGGAGCGCGGCGAGCGCCGCCGCGCCGACGACCGTGACCGCGATCAGCTGCGTCCGGTGACGCCGCGACCGCTCCGAGACGAGACCGCCGACCGGCCCCCCGACCACGCTCGGGAGCACGAAGGCGGACCCGACGAGGCCCGCGAGCCACGCCGGCCAGAGGCGGACGGCCTCCCCCCACGGGACGACGAACTGGCCGGCGGCGAACGTCGCCCCCTCGAAGCCGACGAACGCCAGCCCGATCGCGAGGACCGACGAGCTTCGCCAGGCGCCGACCACGACGCGCCGGCCTCCGGCCGGGGCCCGGGGAGGGAGGGGCGGCGGGCTCGGCACCACGGCGAGCGCGACGGCGGTCGCCAGCCCGAGGCCGACCGCGCCGGCGGCAAGCGCCACCGGCCAGCCGACGGCGGGGACGAGCAGGGCCGAGCCGAGGACGCCCGCCGCGGCGCCGGCGCTGAACGCCGAGGAGAAGCCGCCGACAGGGAGCCCCCGCTCCCCCGGGCCGAAGAGACGACCGACCCAGCCGATCGCCGGGGAGAAGAACAGTCCCGCCCCGATCCCCGCGACGACCCGCGTCGCCAGGAGGGTCCCGAACGTCGGGGAGAACGCGCCCGCGAGCGCCGCGAGGGCGAGCACGCCGACCCCGGCGAAGGCGACGGGGCGCTCGCCACGGCTCCGGGCGAGCAGGCCCGCCGGCACCTGGGAAGCCCCCGCCCCGATCAGGAACGCCGCCACGAGGAGGCCCCAGTACCCGGGCCCGACACCGAACGACGCGCCGATGCGGGGCAGGGCGGGACCGATGTCGAACCAGTTGTAGGCGTACCCGAACCGCAGGGCGATCAGCAGGGCGGTCGCCCGGGTCCTCCCCGGGACCCGGGCCGCGCGGGCGGCCCTGCGCTCGCCGTCGTCGGTGCGCACGAGCCCCCTCCGCCCTCGGAGCTTCGCGGGACCTTATCTTGGCACAGGCGTAGGCCGCCGCCGATGGACCCCGCGGAGTACGATCTCGCGTTCTTCCGCCAGCAGGGGTTCCGCCGCAAGGCCTGCCGTTCCTGCGGGTCGGCGTTCTGGACCCTCGGCGACCTGGACCGGTGCCAGGAGGCGCCGTGCCGGGAGTACGGGTTCGTCGGGCATCCGCTGTTCGCGCGCTCCTACGACGCGCGGGCGATGCGGGAGGCGTTCCTCGGCTTCTTCGAGCGGCGCGGCCACCGCCGGCTCCGCCGGTACCCGACGGTGGCGCGATGGCGGAACGACGTCTTCTTCACCCAGGCCTCGATCTACGACTTCCAGCCGTGGGTGACGAGCGGGGCGATCCCCCCGCCGGCCAACCCCCTCACCCTCAGCCAGCCGTCGCTGCGGTTCCTCGACCTCGAGGAGGTCGGCCGCAGCGGACGGCACTTCACCCTGTTCGAGATGATGGCCCACCACGCCTTCAACCGGCCCGACCACGAGGTCTACTTCAAGGACCGCACCGTCGAGCTCTGCCACGAGCTGCTCACCGGCGAGCTCGGCGCCGATCCTCGCTCCCTCACGTACAAGGAGGAGGAGTGGGAGGGCGGGGGGAACCTCGGGCCGTCCCTCAGCGTCGGCGCCTCGGGGCTGGAGCTCGCCACGCTCGTCTTCATGGAGTACACGCGCGACGGGGACCGGCTCGCCCCGATGCCCCTGACCGTCGTCGACACGGGCTACGGGCTCGAGCGGTTCACCTGGGTGAGCCAGGGGACGAAGAGCGCCTACGAGGCGGTCTTCGGGGCGGAGTACGACGAGGTCCGCCGCACGTTCCCGCCGCGGGAGGCGGCGATCCTCATCGAC
>JASIDM010000150.1 GCA_030044695.1 Thermoplasmata archaeon | reverse complement strand
CGTCGGGAACCTCGGGATCGGTCTCCTGAAGCCCGGTCTCCTGGTGTCGAGCGAGATCCTGAACATGATGGACACGTACTTCCGGATCATCAACATCGACAACGCGCCGTGCATCTACGGGATCCGGCCGCGGACGACGATCTACGCCATCAGCCCGGACCCGGAGAAGGGCTCGCCCCACGCCGTCCTGACGCCCGTCGTCTAGGGCGACGGGGGCCCGGGCCGGGTCGGTCCGGTCCCGGGGCCCGCGGGGCCGACGGTCCGGTTCCTGAGCAGGAACTGGTGCCGCCGCTGCAGGAGCCGCTCGGCGACGTCCCCGGCGAGGACCTCGTCGACGGCCCGGGTGACGCCGTCGCGCCACCAGCTGCCGGGCCGGTCGTAGTCGTCGCCCGCGAGGAGACCGCCGGGGCGGACCTTGCGCCGGAACAGGGCCAGGTCGTCCCGGACCGCCTCGTAGCGGTGGTCGCCGTCCAGGTACACCCAGTCGAGCCCGCCGTCGGCCAGGTCGGCCGCCGTCTCGGCGGAGGTGCCCGCATGGACGACGACCGACCCGTCGCGGATCCGGCCGTCGAACCGTCGGAGCACCTCCCGGTGGGCGGTCTCGAGGAACGCCCGCACGTCCGGGGCCGAGCTGCCGTACGGCGAGCCCTGGAACTCCGGGCCGGACATCACGCGCCAGGGGTCGATCAGGTGGAGCGTGCGCGGGCGGACGATCCGCAGGATCCGCTCGGAGAAGTCCCCCCGGAAGACCCCGACCTCGGCGCCGACGCTACCCGCCGGGAGCCGGCGGAGCAGGAAGTCCCGGGACCGTCGCTCCCAGCCGATCCGCTGGAGGAACCCCCCGGCCAGCCGACGACCCCCCGATGGCGCGGACGTGCGGGCCGGGTATCGGGGTTGGACTTGAACCTGACGACCCGGACGGTCCGGGAGCCCGCGAGCACCGGACCGGCGGCCTAGATGCCGAGCCCGCCGAGCGCGACGGCCCAAGCGTAGAGCACCACGGCGGGCACGACGGTCATCGTCAGATCGTCGTCCAGCCACCGGAACCGCCACCGCTCCACCGCCACGCCGACGGCCGCGGCGACGCCTCCGAGGCCGAGGGCGATCGGCCATGGCCAGCGCCCGACGACCCCCAGGGCGACCGTGGCCAGCGCCGCGTACGCCGCGAACGGGACCCAGGGAGCGAACCGCACGCGACGGGCGTCGGCGCGCAGCTCCCCGGCCAGCGGATCGACGAACGCGGTGCCCAGGACCACCGCCACGGCGATCGCCCGAGGCGCCAGGAGGACCGCGCCGACGAGGGCGACCGCGTAGAAGACGAAGCTCGCGGGCCGGCCGGCCTCGTACCCCCGGATCGTGGGCAGCTCGAGGCCGGCGACCAGGCGGAGGGCCTCGAGCAGCCCGACGGCGGCCAGCGCCGCCAGGAGGACGACCTCCTTGGGGACGAGGACGAAGAACTCCACGGGAACCAGGTAGTAGACCAGGACGAACGCGCCGGCCCCGTGAAGGACCCGACGCCAGAGGGCGTCGCCGGCCTCGGGGTCCCGTCCGAACGCCGTCGCGAGACGGCGGCGGAACCCGCCGCCGCGATGCAGCCGCAGCGCCCGCGGCGGGGGACCTACAGGCGCCCGCACGCCTGCAGCACCTCGAGGGCGCCGACGGTGATCCAGCGGCTCGGCTCGCCGGCCCGTTCCAGCGCGAACGGATAGAACGGGCTCCGGATGCCGTAGCCGGGTCCCTCGAAATCCGGGTGGTAGGCGTCGAGGTTCCAGCGACCGTCCGGACGCCGCTTGCGCTCGAGCAGCTCCAGGGCCGGCCGGAGCCGACGGTCCGACGCGTAGCCCAACCGGACGAGGGTGGAGAGGCCGACGAGCACGTCGTAGTAGTAGTGGTTCGGATAGTGGAGGCGACGCCAGGGGGCGTAGTCGCCCCGTCCCTCCCGGAGCAGACGGCGCTCCAGGAAGAACTCGGCGCCCCGGGCGATCGCGCGGTCGACCGCCGCCGAGCGGGCGGCGGGAGGGATCACCGAGAAGGCGGCGAGCGGCTCCCAGGCATCCAACGTGCCGGTGCGGGAGGGGAAGCAGTGCCAGCCGCCGTCCCGCTTCTGCCGCCGGACCAACCCCCGGATCGCTCCCTGGACCGCGGGGTGGTCCCCGCGGCCCAGCAGGGTGAGGAGGCGGACGGCGTTGCCGCTGAAGCACGCCTCGCTGTCCGCCAGGTCGTTCCCGCGGGGCGTCGCGTAGACCTTGAGGAACAGATCGACGGCCCGCCGCACCCTGGGGTCGGCCCCGCGGGCCCCCAGTTCGGCCAGGACGATCAGCCGCCAGTTCGTGGCGATGTACTTCGGGACGTAGAGGGATCGGGCGTCGGCCGCCGGCGTCGCCCACTGTCCGCGCGGGAGCTGTTCGCCGAGGATCCTCGCCGCCCAGCCCTCCCGACCGATCTGGCGCCGGGCACTGCGGACGGCGGGATCTTGCTCGTCGCGGCCGAGCAGGTCGCGGTAGACCCTGAGTCGGACGCTAGGGTCGGCGTCGCGGGTCAACCAGGCGAGGACGGCTCGAGGGACGGGCACGGACCCGGGCGGCGTCGTACCGATTTCACGGTTTCGAGCGCGGCGCCCCGGGCAGGCTCGCCGGGCCGGCGCGGGCCGCCGAACGCCCCGACGGACCCGGTAGCCTCTATACTCGGGCCGATTCCGAC
>JASIDM010000149.1 GCA_030044695.1 Thermoplasmata archaeon | reverse complement strand
CTCTTCCCCCCGTCGGGGCTCAGGACCAGCTGACCGGTCGTCGTGCCGACGTAGATCCCGGCCGGATCGAGGGCGTCTACGGCGATCCCCTCGCGATGAACGCCGTACTCCCCCGGGAACGCCTTCGGGCTCATGAGGGTCCGCCAGCGGCGGTTCTTCTCCGCCCACTCCCAGACCTGCAGGCCGCCGTTCGGGGTCGTCCGGGCCTCCCCCGCCAGCGGGACGAAGTACGCCTTGCCCGGCGTGGAGGCGGAGCTCGCGACGCAGAAGCCGAAGTCGTCCTTGGGGGCGCCCTTCGCCTTGCCGATGCGGTCCCAGTCGCCGTCCATCCCGCTGCGGTTGACGTACATCCCGCCGTGGTCCTGGCGGTAGGCGATGTCCGGGTTCGACGCGTCGAGCGTCACGTGGTGGACGCACTGGCCGACCTCGGAGTACGGCTCCGGATTGAACGGGGACTCGACCCTCTGGTTCGTCGGGCGCCAGTGCTCGCCGGCGTCGTCGCTGCGGAACGTCCCCGCCGCGGACATGCCGACGTACATCCGCCGGCGGTCGCGCGGATCGATCAGGATCGTGTGCAGGCAGGCGCCGCCCGCTCCCGGGCCCCACTTGGGGCGCGTCGGGTGCTCGTTGAGGGCCGGCACGGGAGCCCAGCTCTGGCCGAGGTCGTCGCTGCGGAACAGGAGGTGGGGGTCGACCCCCACGAAGAGGGTCTTCGGCTCGGACGAATGCCCGGCCGCGACGTGCCAGAGGTTCACCACGGGCAGCTTGGCCGCCTCGCTGGGGTCGTACATCGGCTTGCGGTCCTTGGACTGGGCGGTGAGCGGGGTGGCGATCTCTTCCCAGCTCTTGCCCCAGGTCGTCGAGCGGTACAGGATCGGGCCCCAGAAGCCGCTGTTCACCGCGGAGTACAGGGTCCCCGGGTGCCGCGGGTCCGCCGTGACGTGGTAGACCTCCCGGCCGGCGTTGGAGACCGGGCGCACCTTCCAGGAGCGCCGGCGGGCGTCGCTTTCGACGATGTACGTTCCCTTGCGGGTCCCGAGCAGGACCCGGACCTTCTTCGCGGGCATCGTGGTTGGGGCCTCCTTCGATCGATCAGCCTCCGGCGATCGAGTGGAGGATGTCCACCTTCTGCGCGCCGGAGAGGGAGGTGGTGAGGCCCGGGGTCCGGCTCACGTCGGTCCCGTCGACGAACACCCGGACGAACCGGCGCAGGGTGCCGGTCTCGTCCCGGAGCTTGAACCGCAAGCGAGGGCACTCCCGCTCCAGCTCGTCGAGCAGCGCCGAGACCGTCGGGGCCCGGGAGCTAAAGTCCCGACGGCTCGCGAACTCCCGGAGCATAGCGTCCAGATGGACGTCGGGCATCCCGGCGTCGGAAGGCCCGACCCCCCAGATAAGCCCGACCACTCGGCGGAGGGGCTGGCGCAGGACGACGGCTCCGAAGCTGCTTGGAGGGTGTCTCGGCAGTAGAAGGGGAGAAGGAGGAAAAGGTTGGACGCGGGGAAGGTCGCTCCCGTCTAGACCCCGGGGAAGACCTTGCGACCGTAGGTCAGCTCGGCCATGCGCGCGGTGCCCGCGTACCAGGCGAGGACGCCCGCGAGGATCCACAGCCCGGCGATGACGCCGAGCTCGTCGCCGGAGATGATCCCGGCGCTGGGGACGGCCTTGGAGGCCCAGGCCCCGTACTGCCAGAACTCCACGGTGAGCATGACGAACGCGAGGGAGAGGACGAGGTGGAAGAAGAACGTCCCCCAGCCGTGCTTCAACGAGGTGATCAGGAACGTCAGGCTGAACAGGAGCCAGACGAAGGCGAACCCGGCCGTTCCGTAGCCGTTGACGGTGTGGTCCGCGACGGTCCCGACGACCGACGACCAGGCGATCCAGAACGCTCCGAATCCGATGAAGGCGACGGCGTGGTAGGGGCTCCAGGCCCGGAAGAGCATGATGAGCCCGATCAGCAGGAGCACGACGCCCCCGAACGTGGACATCGTGACCGTGACCGCGCCCGCCGGGATCCACAGGGTCCAGAGGCCGATCGAGGTCTTCGTGACGAAACCGCTGCCGAACGGTCCCGGGAGCTGACCGAGGCCAAAGAGGATCGCCGTGATCCCGAAGGCCAACATCCCGATGATCGTCGCACCGTCGCTGTCGCTCATGGCTCGTACCCCGGAGGGGCCGCTCATACCGCTCGAACCCATGGAGGGTCCCATCGCTGCATCGGACGCCGGCATGTTGGCGGAGCTTCGAGCTTCTAGTAGATAAAGCATAACGATAGACGCGAGGCCGCCGGTCGGCGGTGGCGGGGGGCCGTCCGGACGCGAACAAGCTCCTCCGGAACGGGCTTAAGGCCCGGGGGACCTGCCGCGGCCGATCGAACGTGCAGGACCGCTCCGAACTGGGCCGGATCGTCTTCGGCGAGACCCGGGTGATCCTCACCCGGGACCTTTCGGTGATGAACCCGAACCTCGTCGTCGGCTCGCAGGGACTGGTCGTCGGCAAGCTCGCCAACTACACGCTCAAGGTCGCCTTCCCGAAGGTCACCGTGGGGGTCAGCTGGCAGGACTGCGACCTGGTGGAAGGCAAGACGGGCATGCCGACGGAGGCCGAGCAGCCGAAGGTGATCCCGAAGCCCCGCCACATGGGCGAGGAGTAGGCTCCCCTAGGGGATCCGGTCGAGGAGCTCGGGCAGCTCCGTCCACCGGGTGAACCGGAACTCCGTGGCGGGGGTGTCCCAGCCCGGGGGGAGGAACAGCTGGCGGTACCGCTCGCCGTACCGCTGCAGGCCCGTGTAGAGGACCCCCGCGCGCAGCCTCGCGCGGCGGGCTCCCTCGATGTCGACCCACCCGTCGCCGACGTGCACGGTCGCCTCCGGGCTCGCCCCGACGGCCTCGATGGCCCGCAGGAACAGCGCGGGGTCGGGCTTGGTCCACGGATGCTCGTCGCTGAAGACGAAGACGTCGATCCAGCGCTCGAGACCGAGCCTGCGGAGGGCCGGCCGGAGGGCGGCCCCGGGCTCGCCGACGGTGTTGGAGACCACGGCCGTCCTCCATCCCTGCCCGCGGAGCCGACCGATCACCTCCCCCGCCTCCGGCGCGTTCCGGAAGGGGGCCCGGGCCACGAGGTTCGCCAGACCCGCCAGGTACGCTTCGGGGTCCGGGCGCCGTCCGGTCCGACGGCCGGCCTCCACGATCTGCGCGGCCGGG
>JASIDM010000148.1 GCA_030044695.1 Thermoplasmata archaeon | reverse complement strand
GGCGGGGACTACCAGGGGATCAGCCCCGAGGGGCAGTACGAGATCACGGAGCGGGTCCTCGACTACTGCGCCCAGCTCGGCGTCAAGCAGGTCTACACCCTCGCCGGCTTCGCCCAGGGCCGGGTCGTCGACGAGCCGAAGGTCCTCGGGGCGGCGACCGCCCCGAGCCTGGTCGAGGCGATGAAGAAGCACGGCGTCGTCTTCTCGCGCAACGACCCGGGCGGAGGCCTGATCGGCGCCAGCGGGCTGTTCCTCGGCCTGGGCCGGCTGTTCGGCATGGAGGGGGTCTGCCTGATGGGCGAGACGAGCGGCTACTTCGTCGACCCCCACAGCGCCGGGGCGGTGCTCAAGGTCCTCGCGAAGGTCCTCCAGGTCGAGCTGAACCTCACCGCCCTCGAGGAGAAGGCCCGCGAGATCGACAAGATCGCCCAGCGGATCCACGACGCCGAGCAGCGCGGGGGCGAGGCCGGGGCGGGGACCCCCGGCGCCCCGCGCGAGGACCTCGGCTACATCGGCTGAGCGGGGAGGACGCCCCCCGGCGTGCCGCCGTCCGCGACGGCCCCCGAGCGCCCGAGCCTACCGGAGCCGCTACGCGACGCGCTGCGGCGTCGCGCGGGGCCTCACGGCGTCCTACCGTTCGACCGGTTCATGGAGGTCGTGCTCTACGGCGACGGCGTCGGCTACTACCGCCGGGAGCGCAGCCCGTTCGGGCCGGAGGGGGACTACTACACGGCCCCCCGGGTCCACCCCGTCTACGCGAGCACGCTCGCGGAGCGGATCCGGGCTCTGCTCGGGAGCTTGGACCCGGGCCGCGGACGGCAGCTCGTCGACCTTGGCGCGGGCGACGGAAGCCTGATCGCCGGCCTGCTGGTCGCCCTGCGGGCCAAGGGGGCCGACGCCGGGCTCGAGGTCCTGGTGGTCGATCGGTCCCCGACGCTGCGGGCCGGCGCGGTCGCCGCCGCGAAGGCCGCGGGCGGCGACGACGGACCCCCGGTCCGTGGGGCGCCCTCGCTCGCCGAGGGTGGCCCGGTGCGCGGCGTCGTGGTCGCTCACGAACTGCTCGATGCCCAGCCGGTGCGTCGGCTGCGGTGGTCGGGGGCGGCGTGGCAGGAACTCGGGGTCCGCCTCGAGGGGCCGTACGTCGAGCCGGTCGTCGCCGACCTCACGGCGCCGGTACCCGGACCCCCGCTCCCCGTGCTGGGCGACGACGACGTGGGCCGGGTCCTCGAGGTCGCGCCGGCGGCCGAGGCGACCGTCCGGGAGGTCGCCGACCATCTCCTCGAAGGAGGGCTGCTGGTCGTCGACTACGGGGCCGAGGAGGCCGAGCTGCTCGCCGCGCACCCGCGGGGGACCGTGGCCGCCGTCCGCGGCCACCGGTCGCTCCCCTTCCCCCTCGCGGACGCCGGCAGCGCGGACCTCTCGGCGTTCGTCAACTTCACCCGAGTCCGCGCCGCGGCGCAGCGGGCCGGGCTGGTCGAGCTGAGCTACCGCGACCAGGCGAAGGCTCTGGCGGCGTGGGGGATCGAGGGGGAGCTCGCCCGCGCCATGCGCGGGTGCCGCTCGGCGGAGGAGGAGGTACGGCTGCGCCTCGCCGCGAAGAACCTGCTGTTCGGCTTCGGCAGCTTCCGGGTCCTGGAGCTCGCCGCTCCGTGCAGCCCGCCGGGGCTCCTGGCCCTCAGCGGGGACGCGGGATCGGCGGGACCGTGAGCGCCTCGGCGACCTTGCCGGCGATGAGGATCTTCGCGGCCTCCGCCGGGAGCGAGAGGATGTCGTCCTCCCGGAGGTCGACCGTCTCCGAGCCGAGCTCCAGCGGACGCGTCGAACGGAGAACCCGCACGTAGGCGGTAGCCGGGGGCGCGGAGGAGGCCGAGGCGGCCGCCGCGGGGGACTCGTGACGGGGTGCGGGCGGCGCCGCGACGGGGGCGGGCGTGGACGTCGGGACCGGCGCGGGGGGCGCAACGCCCGACGGCTCGAGGTACGGGGCCGACGCGCGACGGAACCGCAGCAGCGTCTCCAGGAGCTGGTCGTACAGCGCCTGTTCCTCGGGCAGGGCGTTGGGGAGGTCGCGGGAGCCGCCGACGCTCGCCTGGAAGACGGCCGAGAGGATCTTCTGCCCGCGCGCCTCGAGGATGTCCCGGGCGACCTGCCCGGCGCGCTGGTACGTCTGCCGGGAAATCTCCCCCTTCCGCCCCGACGGGTTCTCCCGGAGATCGGCCTCGTAGGAGCGCCGAAGGTCGGCGAGGTACCTCGCCGTCCCTCCGTAGAACTCCGGCCCGATCTTGGCGAGGGTCCTGGCGCTCGCCTCGGTCCTCCGCCACTCGAGCAGCTGGGAGAACGCGTCCGCCATGGGGGGGACGGGGACGGGACGCTAGGCCTATAGGAGTTGCGCGGTCTTGGGGCGGTGGGTCGGCGCGGCCACGCGTCGGCCCGGTCCCGTGCGCGGCGTGGGAGCCCCCGAGCCGTCCGAGCCGTTCGAACGGTTCATCGAGTTGTGGGGTCGCCTCCTCGGGGAGGCCGACGGCGGAACGACCGTGCTCGTCGTCGAGGGGGAGCGCGATCGCCGCGCGCTGCGGTCCCTCGGGTGGGACGGCCCGATCGCCCTGCTCCACCGGGGTCGCCCGATCTCGGCGACGGCGAGCGGCCTCGTCGCCGCGCGCGGCAAGGTGATCGTGCTCACGGACTGGGACGTCGAAGGGGGACATCTCGCCCGCCGGCTCCGGGACTTCCTTTCCGCGGAGCACGTCGAGCTCGACCTCGACTACCGCCGTCGGTTGGCCCGGATCCTCCGCGGCGAACTCACCCACGTGGAGGGGTTGTTCGGCTGGGCGCGCCGCCAAGCGGAGCGGCGGGGCGAGCCCCTCGAACGGATCACCGAGGCGGCGGACCTCGGCCCTACGGAATGACCTTGGTCTGGGTCCGTCGCGTCGGGCGGCGGTTCCGGGCGCGGGAGGGGCGGAACCGCTCGGCGCCGGTACCGCTCCAGCGCAGCCCGCGGCCCTCGATGCCGGCGCTGGTGAGGCCGCGGTAGACCCGGCCCTTGTGCGTCGGATCGAGGATCCAGGCGATCTTCGGGTCCGAGACGATCTCCGGGTGGACCGGATCGACCAGGATCACCTCGAAGAACTTCTGCTGGCCATCCTCGCCGACCCAGTACGAGTTCAGGACCTCGAGGTTGGGGTAATGCTTCTGCGCGCGCTCCTCGGCGATGCGGCGCAGGCTCTTCGCGAGCGTCATCCGCAGGATCCCCTTGTGCTTCGGGCGACGCCCGGCGATGATCGCCCGCTTGCGCTGGCCCCCCCGTCGGACGCGGACCCGGACGACGATGTAGCCGCCCTTGGCCCGGTAGCCGACGGACCGGGCCCGGTCCAGGCGGGTCGGCCGCTCCAGGCGGGTGACCGTGTGCTCGCGGCGCCAGGTGAGGAGCCGCTCGTGACGGAGCGCGGCCCCCTCGTCGCCCTGGGTCGCCCGGAACGAGCGCCCCAGGTAACGGTACATCGAGCGCGTCATCGGAAGCGGGGCCGCTCGACCCACGACCCCGTTATAATGGCTGCGGCCACGAAACGGCGGTCGGCGACCGGCCGATGAGGGGTCGCGGGCGTCAGCCGCTGACGTGGCCCGGGGAGAGCTCGTCCCCGGCCCCACCGTTGGCGGGGGCCGACGACCAGGGCAGCTTGGAGGTCGACGGTCGGATCACCTTCGCCGTCGCGTGGCTCTCCGTGGAGATCGCGCGCTCGAGGTGGGAGGCGATCTCCCGGACCAGCCGGTCCATCCGGGAGAGCTCGGGGGAAGGCATCGCGTTCGGGGCCTCCCAGACCACGGCCGCGCCGCCGCTCGTGGGGTAGAAGCGGAACGCCACCGAGGCCGCGGCCCCGGGCACGGCCGGGTTCGGCCGATCGAGCTGACCGGTCACCCGGCTCTCGTTGCGCTCGGGCAGGTCCTCGCGACGGACGGCGTAGCCGAGGGTGACCAGGTAGTCGGCGAGGTACCCCGCGAACCGCTCGCGCCCGATCCCCCGCACGCGGAGCCAATCACCGTTGCCTTCGTTCATGCGTCCTTCCGCGCGTATGCGCGCGCTCCAGGCTCCCGAGGAGCCCGAGCATCATCCGGAGCTCCGCCTCGGTCGGCGTCGCCCGGCCGAACAGGCGACGGAACTGGAGGATTAAACCCCGTCGTTTGTGGGCAGGGTAGCCGGAGGCGGCCGCGAGGGCCCCGAGGCGCTCCAGGAACAGCTCCTTCTCGCGCCCGTTCAGCTCCGTGACCTCGGGGGCCGGGGTCGACTCGGGGTCGGCCGGCCCCTGGGCCCGGTGCACGGCGTATAGGACCACCGCCGCGGCGTGGGAGACGTTGAGGGTGGGGAACTCGCGTCGGGCCGGGATGTGCACGAGGAGGTCGCAGCGCGCCAGCTCCTCCCGCGAGAGCCCGTTGTCCTCGGGTCCCAGGACGATCGCGACGGTCCCCACCGAGGCGCGGACGAGCTCGCCGAGCCGCTCGGGGCCGATCGAGCGGCGGAGGTAGGAGTTCGATCGGCCGAGCGAGAGGTCCGTCGTGCCGACCACCAGGTCGACCTCGGCGACGGCCTCGGCGAGGGTCGCCGCCCGCCGCGCCGAGGCGAGGAGCGCGAGCCCGCCCATCGCCCGGCGTCGGGCCTCCGAGCCCAGGCGGGCCCGGGGGGCGACGAGGACCAGACGGCTGGCCCCGAAGTTCCGGGCGAGGCGCGCGACCGCGCCGACGTTGCCGTCCTCCTTCGGCCGGACGAGGACGACCTCGACCCGGGCGGTCAGACCGCCGCCTCCTCCGCGAACAGGCGTCGCACCATCCACTCCGGGTCGAACGGCTGCAGGTCGGAGTACCCCTGCCCGGTGCCGACGAAGACGATCGGCTTCTTCGTCACGAACGTCGCGCTGAGCGCCGCGCCGCCCTTCACGTCCGCGTCGAGCTTGGTGAGCACGAGGCCGTCGATGCCGATCGCCTCGTCGAAGAGCCGGGCCTGGGTCACGACGTCGTTGCCGGAGAGGGCATCCCCGACGAACAACGTGAGGGCGGGCGACGTGACCCGACGGATCTTCTTCGCCTCCTCGACGAGGTTCTCGTTGGTGTGCTGGCGACCGGCGGTGTCGACCAGCACGACGTCGACGTGCTTCGCCTTGGCGTGCTCGATCGCGTCGAACCCGACCGCCGCCGGGTCGCTCCCCTCCTGCTGGCGGATCACCCGTATCCCGAGGCGCTCGCCGTGGACGAGGAGCTGCTCGATGGCGCCGGCGCGGTAGGTGTCGCCGGCGGCGATCACCACGGAGAACCCGGCCGCCCGCAGCCAGACCGCGAGCTTCGCCACGGTGGTGGTCTTGCCGGTGCCGTTGACGCCGACCAGGAGGATGACGTACGGCCGCGCATGTTCGCGGACCGAGCGGGCGAGGTCGAGCGGAGGCTGGGCCAGCACGGCGCGCACGCCGCGTTCCAGGGCGGCCCGGATGACCTCCTCCGCGTCGACGCCCCGCCGGAGCTTGCGGCCGGCGAACTCCTTGCGCACGTCCCGACGCAGGCGCTCCACGACGGGCAGGGCGACGTCCGACTCGAGCAGGCCGATCTCGAGGGCGTCGAGCAGGTCGTCCAGCGTCGACTCCGCTAGCCGCTGCCCCAGCAAGCCGTCGGAGAAGACCTCCTCGCCGGCGGCGGAGGGCACGGCCCGCGACGGCTCGCGAGGCCCGGGGGTCGAGACGGCGGCGCGGGTCTTCGGGGACGCGGGTTCGGGCGCGGTCGGAGGGGGCTCTTCCGTCTCGCGCCGACGGAGCCTAGCCTTGAGCGCCGCCCACATCGTCGCCGGATCCCGAGGCCCGCGAGGCGCTCTCGAGCCGCTGGGAGACCAGCTGGATCCGTTCGTCCAGCGAGGCGATCTGTCCTTCCAGCTCGCGCATCGCCTGGTCGAGCCGGCCCAAGCGCTGAGCGAGGAGCTCCGAGGCCTTGGGCCGCTCCATCTCCACCACGACCCCGGAACCGACGCCCAGCAGGACCGGGGCCGCCCGGTCGAGACGGCCGCGGACGTACGCCTCCCCTCCGAGCGGGACGAGGTACTCGGTGGCGCCGTCCGCCCGGTCGATCCCCTCCAGGCTCTCGCGCGCTCGCAGATGGTCCTGGCGGGAGGCGATCAGGATCTGCCGCTGCTGCACGAGCCCGCCGAGCTGCGAGCGGTAGGCGTCGAGCCGGACGAGGTCCTCCTCGACCTGCTGGCGGTCCGCGGCGGCGTCCGGACGCCCGCTCATGCGCGGGGGCTCTCGACGATCGCGTCGATCCGGATCTGCCGGCGCGGAACGCCGTGGCAGCCCCCGATCTCGGAGTAGGCCCACTCGCGCGCGGTCTCCGGCGTCGGGGCGTCGTGCTCCTTGGTGAACGGCTGCCAGTACCCCCGGCGGGCCAGGAACGTGCCGACGACACGGTACAGCGGCAAGGGAACCCCTCCCGGCGCGGCCACCCGGGACCCCTTCATAACCCTGCCGTCGGCGCCGGCCGGCTCTGTCACCGTGCGGCCCTTCCCGCCGCCGAGGGGTCAGGGGACCGTGGAGTGCGGTCGGCGCGCCGATCGCTCGCTAACTCGCTAGCTCCAGCACGCCCTTCCACCGGGCGTCGACCTCGTCATCCCGGAGGCCCACCGTCGGGGAGAACAGGACGGTCGTCCCCCACGCCTCGCGGGCGGCGGGGTACGCGTCGACCCCGAGAGGAAGGACGACCCCCTCGGCGTGGGTCCTCGCCGCGACCGAGCCGAGGCCGGCCGACCAGCCCGCCGGGTCGTCGGCGAGCGCGATCAGCGGCGCCTCGGGGTCGAACCGCTGCAGGGTCCCCTTCGCGTAGATCTCCCCCGCGGGGGGCGCGACGAGGGCGACGCGGCACCCTCGCTTCATCATGAGGTAGGCGCCGAGCGCTCCCCGGGGCCCGTCGACGAGGGCGACCAGGCGCCCCGCGACGCCGACGGGCAGGCCCCCGGGGCCGCGCTGACGGTCGAAGTAGAGGTAGGTCACCGGCCCGCGGACCTCGACGATCAGCTCCAGCTGCGGCGCGGTGAGGTCGACCCGGAGGCTCCGATCCGCGAACGCGGCGAGGATGTCCGCTCCCAGGTCGCGGGCGAGCTCCTGGCTGGTGAACGGATGGCTTCCCGTCCTTCGGGCCCGCACCGCGAACGACGTCCCGGCGGTCAGCCGCGGCCCGGCCAGCTCGAGCAGCCGATCGCGGAGGACCGGGCGCTCCGTGGGGACCTCG
>JASIDM010000147.1 GCA_030044695.1 Thermoplasmata archaeon | reverse complement strand
GAACCGCCGGATGGTCGGGGTGCGAATGGTAGAAGCCACCGATCGCCTCCCCGCGGGTACCGGCGCGGGTTTCGGCGGCCCGGAGCTCGTCGGGCAGGATGACGAACCGTCGGCGGCGTTCGCCCTCGGACTCGTTGGCCGCCGGGGCGACCGAGCGGATCGAGCGGACGGCGGCGTCGGCCTCGACGACGTCGACGCCGAGGAAGCCGCACGCCTCCTCCGGGTAGGCGGCGCGCGCCTCGCGGACGATGCGGTCGAGCAGGTCGAGCGGCAACCGGACCGCCCTCACGCCGACCCCTCGCCCCGGGGCTCGCCCGCGTCCGGCAGGACCGCCACGACACATGCTCCCGGCGAGCCCTGGCCGACCTCGAGGGCCGCGACCAGGGCCGCCCCCGACGACGGACCGGCGCGCAGCCCCTCCTCGCGGGCGAGGCGAACGACCATGCGCTCGGCGTCCTCGGTCTCGACCCGGACGGTGAGGTCCGGCACGCGCGGGTCGTACGCCTCCGGCCGGAGCGCCGTGGGAAGGTGCTTCAGTCCCTCGAGGCCGTGGAGCGGGCCGGTCGGTTCCACGGCGACGACCCGGATCGTTCGCCGCCGCTCGTGGAGGTAGCGGCCCGCGCCGGTGATCGTGCCGCCGGTACCGACCCCGGCGACGAGATGGGTGAGACGGCCCCCCGTCTGGTGCCAGAGCTCAGGGCCGGTGCCGGTGTAGTGGGCGAGCGGGTTCGCCGGGTTGTCGTACTGGTCGGCGAAGAAATACCGCCGAGGATCCGCCTCCGCCCGGGCCCGGGCGGCGACGCGGGCACCGTCCGTCCCCTCCGCCGGCGACGTCAGCACGATCTCCGCGCCGTAGGCCTGAAGCGCCCGGAGCCGGGACGCGCTGACGTTCGCCGGGACGAACAACAGGACCGGAAAGCCGAGCCGAGCGCCCAGCATCGCGTAGGCCGCGCCGGTGTTGCCGCTCGAGGCGTCCACGAGGGTCCTGCCGGGGCCGAGACGGCCGTCCCCCAGCGCCGCGCGTACGATGGAGAGCGCCGCGCGGTCCTTCACCGAGCCGCTGGGGTTCCGCGCCTCGAGCTTCCCCCACACCTCGAAGTCGGCCCGAGGGCCGACGATCGACGGCAGGGGGACGAGCGGCGTGCCGCCGATCGCCCCGAGCAGCGGGTCCTCGACCGGGATCCCGCTCGCCGGGACGCCGGATCGCGGGGATCGGTCCGTTAGGCGAGCGGTATCAGATGCGAACACCGTAGACCCCCGCGGCCGATCGAATCCTCGAGGTCCACGCCGACTTCGCCGAGCAGCGCTTCGGTCAGGTGCTTGTCAAAGACATCGCACAGCAGGAACGGATGGGCGAGGGCGCTCTGGCGGAAGACGCAGTTCGTCCGCACGACACGGAGCCGCCCGTCGGGGGTTCGCTCGACGCGGGAGCGGAACCCGAGCCGGTTCAGGAGCATGACGAGCTGGCGGGCCTTCGCCTCGACGGTCTTCGCCGGGAGGAGGTCGTGGGCGACGGCCTTCGCGACGCGCTCGCCCGCTTCGGCGAGCACGGCGCTCACGTACCCTTCTCCCTCATGGGCCAGGAGGCCGTCGACGATCGCGTCGACCATCAGATCGTACTTCTTGGGGAACTGTTCTTGGCCGAGCGCCGTGAGGGCGTACCGCTTGCGCGGGCGTCCGACCCCCTCCCGCCGGAACGACGGGACGACCCACCCCCGATCCTCGAGCCGGTCGAGGTGACCTCGGGCCGCGCTCTCCTGGATCCCCAGCGTGCGAGCGAGGTCGCGGGCCGTCTTCGGCCCGCCGGCGAGCTCCTCTAGGACCCGGCCGCGCGTACCCTCCAGGGGGTTCGCCTCGGCCTCCAGCGGGAGCGTCGCGTCGGTCAACGTCCGGACCTCGGGGGATTTACTCACCACGCCATGTTTAAATAACGGTATCGGCTCCGAACGTCGGAACGATGGCGATGTCGCTCGCGAGCCCGCACTCCCTGGTCGTCCAGGACCTCCACGCCGAGGTCGCGGGGAAGGAGATCCTGAAGGGCGTCAACCTCTCGATGAAGAGCGGCGAGCTCACGGCGCTGATGGGCCCGAACGGCTCGGGCAAGAGCACCCTCGCCTACGCCCTGATGGGCCATCCGAAGTACAAGGTGACGCGGGGGACCGCCCTCCTCGACGGCCAGGACCTCCTCAAGATGCCCGTGGAGAAGCGCAGCCGCGCCGGCCTGTTCCTCGGCTTCCAGTACCCGCAGGAGGTCTCGGGGCTGTCGCTCGCGAAGTTCCTGTGGACGGCGTACATGCAGCGCCACACGGCGCAGGACGCCGACACCGCCGGCTTCGACCGGGACCTGAAGACGCATCTCACCTACCTCGGCATGGACGACGCCCTGCTGAAGCGCTCGCTGAACGAAGGGTTCAGCGGCGGCGAGAAGAAGCGGGTCGAGGTGCTGCAGATGGCGACGCTGCGACCGGTCTTCGCGATCCTGGACGAGCCGGACTCCGGGCTCGACATCGATGCCGTCAAGGCCGTCGGGGAGACCGTGGCCAAGCTGCACCGGCCGGACGCCGGGATCCTCGTGATCACGCACTACCAGCGGATCCTCAAGTACCTGAAGCCGGACCGTGTCCACGTCATGGTCGACGGGGTCGTGGCCCTCTCGGGCGGACGGGAGCTCGCGGAAGAGCTCGAGGCGAAGGGGTACGACTGGGTCCGCGTCGGGGTGCCCGGGACGTCCGCGTAGCGCGGCGCGGGGGACCCCGACGGATGGACGTCGAGCGGATCCGCGCCGACTTCCCGATCCTCGCCCGCCAGGAGCAGGGCCGCCCGATCGCCTACCTCGACTCCGCGGCGACGTCGCAGAAGCCGAACTCCGTCGTCGAGGCGGAGGCCGCGTACTACCGACGCTCGAACGCCAACGTCCACCGCGGCGTCTACGGGCTGAGCGTCGAGGCGACCGACGCCTACGAGGCGGCCCGGGCCCGGGCCGCGAAGTTCGTCGGCGCGACCTCGCCGGAGGAGATCGTATTCCTGCGGGGGACGACCGAGGCGATGAACCTCCTCGCCTCGTCGCTGGGCCGGTCGACCCTCGCGTCAGGCGATCGGGTCGTGGCGACGGTGATGGAGCACCATTCCAACATCGTGCCCTGGCACCTGCTCCGCGAGCACCCCGGGGTTCGCCTCGAGTTCCTGGACGTCGACGAGGACGGCCGGCTCCGCCTCGAGCAGCTCGACCGGTGGCTCGAGGACGGTCGGACCAAGGTCGTCACGCTGACCCACGTCTCCAACGTCCTCGGGACGGTGAACCCGGTGCGGGAGATCGCCGAGCGCGCCCACGACCGCGGCGCGCTCGTCGTGCTCGACGCCGCCCAGTCGGCGCCGCATCACCGCCTCGACGTCGCCGAGCTCGGTGTCGATTTCCTCGCCTTCTCCGGGCACAAGATGCTCGGTCCGATGGGGATCGGGGTCCTCTGGGGTCGGCAGGACCGGCTCGAGGCGCTCCCCCCGTACATGGGTGGGGGCGAGATGATCCGCGAAGTGCACACGGACCGGGTCCAGTACCGTGAGGCCCCGGCCCGGTTCGAGGCCGGGACGCCGAACGTCGGGGGCGCGGTCGGCCTCGCCGCGGCGATGGACTATCTCGAGGCCGTGGGCTTCGATGAGCTGCGGGCTCACGAGGCGCGGCTCCTCGAGCGGGTCGTGCGGGGGGCGCGCGATCGTCTCGGCGACCGGTTGCGGGTCGTCGGACCTCGCGAGCTCGGACAGCGGGAGGCGGTGGTGGCGTTCGCGCTCGCCGGTGCCCACCCTCACGATGTGGCGAGCCTCCTGGACGCGGACGGGGTCTGCGTGCGGGCGGGCCACCACTGTGCTCAACCGCTGATGGAACGTCTCCGCGTCCCGGCGCTGACCCGGGCGAGCCCGTACCTCTACAACACCGCGGCCGAGATCGACCGCCTCCTGGACGGTCTCGTCAAGGTCGACCGCCTGTTCTCCGGCACCACGACCCCTTCCGCGCGAGCGAGCTGAGCGTCAGGGGCCCTGGTCTTCGGCGGCTCTTGGCGGACCGGGGGCCGTGAGGGTGTAGCGTGACGACCTACAGCATGGAAGGAGGGTCCTTCCGGCACGGCGGGCGCGGCCTGTCGCGCCTTTGGCGACCTTCAATTTAAATACGCTCTGGTGTTGGAATTCTTCGAAGGGTCATGGCGCCACCGTCCTCTGAGATCACGCCGCTGGACTACACGCGGTACGACTTCAAGGACCCGGAGACGTACCGGGTCCGGATCCCGAAGGGGCTCTCCCGCGAGGTCGTCCGGCGCATCAGCCAGATCAAGCACGAGCCGGAGTGGATGCTGGAGTACCGGCTGCGCGCCTACGATCACTTCGTGCAGCGCCCGATGCCGGACTGGGGGCCGAGCCTCGCCGACATCGATTTCGACGCGTACACCTACTACGCCGACCCGCTCGGGGAGGAGAAGCCGAAGCGCAGCTGGGACGACCTCCCCGCGGACATCAAGAACACCTTCGAGCGCCTCGGGATCCCGAAGGCGGAGCGCGAGTTCTTCGGCGGCGTCGGCGCCCAGTACGACAGCGGCACCGTCTACCACAAGATCCGCGAGGATCTCGCGGCCAAGGGGGTCCTCTTCACGGACACCGACACGGCGGTCCGCGAGCACCCGGACATCGTGCGCAAGTACTTCGGCAAGGTCATCCCGTACAACGACAACAAGTTCGCCGCCCTCAACAGCGCCGTCTGGTCCGGAGGCAGCTTCGTCTACGTCCCACCGGGGGTCGACGCCGGGATCCCGCTCCAGGCGTACTTCCGGATCAACGCGAAGAACGTCGGCCAGTTCGAGCGGACGCTAATCGTCGCGGACGAGGGCGCCAAGGTCCACTACATCGAAGGGTGCGGACCGGCCGGCGAGGAGATCCTCACCGGCGAAGCCGTCACGCCGATCGAAGGGATCCAGACCGGCCAGACCGTGCTGAACTCGGATGGCCGCACGACCACGGTCGAGAAGACGATGGTCCGGCCGTTCGACGGCGAGCTCGTCGAGATCACGCCGGTGTCGCTCGAGAACGCGTTCCGGCTGACCCCGGAGCACCCGGTCCTCTGCGTCCGGGCCGAGAACGTCCCCGAGTTCTGGGCCGGGGAGGGCGTCGTCAACGACGGCACCCGCGAGCTGCTGGGATTGACCCCGGAGTTCGTGCCCGTGGGCCAGATCGTTCCCGGCGACCTGCTGCACTACCCGATCAACCGGACCGAGCACGACGTGCCGAGCTTCGGCGACGCCGCGATGGCGCTGCTCGGCTACTACCTCTCCGAAGGTTGCGTCCAGATGATCAACGGCTGCGAAGCCGTCACCTTCACGTTCCACCTGGACGAAACGGAGTACGTCGAGGACCTGAGCCGGGCGATTGTCGAGCTGACCGGGAAGACCCCCTGGGTGAACCGCCAGCCCGCCAAGCACGCCCAGGTCGTCGGGGTCTACTCGAAGGAGCTGTTCGCCTTCTGCCTGGAGCACGCCGGCAAGCTGGCGGGCGAGAAGCGCCTCAGCAAGACGATCATGGAGCTCCCGCCGGCCAAGCAGCGGCGGCTCCTGGAGACGTACTACCGCGGCGACGGGAACGTCACCCAGCTCGGCGACGTCGTCATCCACCGGGTGATGACGATCTCGCGCCAGGTCGCCTTCCAGGTCCAGGAGCTGCAGGCCCGCCAGGGGATCTTCGCGACGATCTTCTCCCGAGAACCGTTCGAGGAGACGATGAAGGACGGGCGCACGATCTCCCACCGCCGGCTCTACACCGTCCACCACCGCCTCGGCAGCGACCACCGGACCGTCCACCGCTGGGGGGACGCCTTCCTGGTCCCGGTGCGGAAGGTCGAGCGCCGGCCGTTCCGCGGCAACGTCTACAACTTCCACGTCGCCGGCGACAACAACACCTACCTCGTCAAGGGGTTCTCGGTCCACAACTGCACCGCGCCGATCTACTCGACGGACTCCCTGCACGCCGCCGTGGTGGAGGTCGTCGGGGAGCCCCGGGCCAAGGTCCGCTACACCACGGTCCAGAACTGGTCGAAGAACGTCTACAACCTCGTCACGAAGCGCGCCGTCGCCTACGAGAACGCGCTGGTGGAGTGGGTCGACGGCAACATGGGCTCGAAGATCACGATGAAGTATCCGTCGGTCTACCTCAAGGGCCGCGGCGCCCGGGCCGACATCCTCTCCGTCGCGTTCGCGAGCGAGGGCCAGATCATCGACTCCGGCGCCAAGGCCGTCCACTCCGCGCCGGACACCTCCAGCAAGATCGTCGCGAAGTCGATCGCCATCCGCGGGGGCCAGACGAGCTACCGCGGGCTCTTGCACGTCGCGCCCGGCGCGACGGGCGTCAAGGCCGCCGTCCGGTGCGACGCGCTCCTGCCCGACGAGCTCGGCCGGTCGGACACGTACCCCTACAACGAGATCCACGAGGAGGACGCCACGATCACCCACGAGGCCGTCGTGGGGAAGATCGGCGAGGAGCAGATCTTCTACCTGATGAGCCGCGGCCTCTCCGAGTCGGACGCGATCCACCTCATCCTGATGGGCTTCCTCGCGGAGTTCGCGAAGGAGCTGCCGGTCGACTACGCGCTCGAGCTGAACCGCCTCATCCAGCTCGAGATGACGGGCGCGGTCGGCTAGATCGCCGCGCCGAGACCCTCGGCACCGGTCCGACCGGGGTTCGCCCCGTCCGGTTCGCTCGCGCCGAGCCAGCGCCTGGGGCTTAGGACGGCGGAGCCCGCCGGGGCGCAGGGACCGTGGGGACGTCGGTGTGGGACTTCACCAGGTCGATCGCCGCGAGCATCACGGCGTAGGCCAGGTTCGCCTCGCCCCCGAGGGTCGCGGCGTCCCGCTCCCCGGGTCGCTCCAAGAGCCGCTGCGTCGAGCGGAGGAGCTCCGCGGCGACCTCCAGGCTTGCGGGGTGACGGACCGCCCCGCGCGGCTGCAGGACCGACTCGAGGGTCTCGGCCAGTCCTTCGACGAGCTCCTGGCGCAGACCCTCCAGCACGTTCCGGGGCAACCGTTCCGGGTCGAGAACGAGCGGCACCGGGCCTCCGCTAACGGAGCTTGGTGTCGAATCGCCACTCGGGCGAGCTCTCCGTTCCGCTGACCTCCAGCGGCGGGAGCGCCCGGGCGCCGTCCGGTGACCACGGGAGCTCCTCGCGGTTCCACCGCGCCTCGAGCGACGGGTAGACGAGGTCCCGCAGCCCGGCGATCGGGGCCCGATCGAGGACGTAGGAGAGGAACCCTTCGCCGATCATGCGGACCGCGTCCGGTTCCGCGATCCCCCGGGACTCCAGGTAGAAGACCTGCTCCGGATCGACGGGGTGCACGGACGTGGAGTGGGTCGCCTTGACGTCCCGGCACAGGATCTCTAGGATCGGGATGGTGTCCGACCGGGCGCCGCGGGAGAGCAGCATGGCGTGCTCGCTGATGAAGCTCAGGGTCTTCGCCGCCGGCTTCTCGATGCGGACGAGCCCGCGGCTCATGCCCCGGGCCGTGTCCGTGAACACCCCCCGGGTGATCGACTGGCCGTGGGTGTCGGTCCCCAGATGGGTGAGGTGGACCGAGCTGTCGTAGGACTGTTCCCCCGACCCGTAGAAGAGCTGGAGGTCGTCGACCACCGAGCCCTGGCCAACGAGCTGAGTGTCGTTGCGCGCCTTCGTCCGGAACCCGCCGAGGCCGGTCCAGAGCCAGGCGAGCCGGGAGCCGCGTCCGGTCGTCGCGCTCCGTCGGTAGACCGAGACGGTCCGCAGGTCCGGCGCGTGGACCGTGAGAAAGACGGTCTTCGCCCGCTCGCCGAGATCGACCTCGGTGGTCGACGCGTACAGGCGCTGGCCGTTCGGGGCCGTGGTCGTGCTGTACACCTCCTCGGTGACGAGCAGCTGCGTGCCCGCCCCCGCACGGATCGCCCGGCGGACCGAGAGCGCCTCGTGAGGGTGGGAGAGCAGCGTGAGGTCCTGAACGTGGACCGGGTCGGAGACGCTGTCCGGGACCTCGAGCAGGTAGCCCCGATTGAGCAGGGCGCCCGCGAGCGCAGACAGGCGGTCGGTCGGCTCCGCCACGGAGGCGACCGCCGGGGCGGGGGTCGGGGAGGCCACGTCATCCCCGAGCTTCGAGACCCTCACACCGGCCCGAACGAGCTCCGGGGCCACGTACGCCCGCGTGCCGGCGACGTCATGCACCAACCGAACGGTACCGGAGCGGGGCTCGGGCACCGCGACCTCCGGGCCTTCCTGGACCGCGTCGAGGCCGGTCAGGTCGACGTTGGTGAAGTAGCCGTACCCGCGGTAGAGCGGGTTCGGCTCGAGCGGGAGCTCGACGAACCGCTCGAACGCGTCGAGCCGACGCTGGCGGAGCTCCGGGCCCTCCCCCAGCGAGCGCGACAGCTCCTGGATGTGCCCGGCGGAGATCCACGTCGCCGGACGAGCGACCGACGTCGCCATCGGATTTACGCACCGCTGCGTGCTTATAAGAAGGACCCGGATTCCTGAGGTTCGTGGGCCTGCGAGGAGGCCGCTCGGCGGCACGTTCCTCGCCGGAGGAGGCGTTTAGTACGGAGGCGAAGGTATCCGGTCGTTCCGGGGTCGTCGATGTACGACATGTACCAGGAGGCGATCCTCCAGCACTATCGCGCGCCGAAGAACTTCGGTCCGCTCGAGGGGGCCCAATACGTCGGGGAGGAGTCCAATCCCCTGTGCGGCGACCACATCGCCCTACGGCTGAAGGTCGATCCGACCTCCCATCGGATCGACGCGATCCGCTTCGAGGGCGACGGGTGCGCCATCAGCATGGCGAGCGCCTCCATGCTCACGGAAGCCGTCGCGGGTCACACGCTGGAAGAGGCGCAGCGGCTCACGCGGGACGACGTGCTGAAGCGGCTCGGGATCCCGCTCTCGCCGGCCCGCGTGAAGTGCGCGCTCACCGGGTTCGTCGCCTTGGGGCGGGCGCTCCACCCGGAGGCGGTGCCGGCTCGGCCGGCATGACCGCGCGCGTCCCGCTTCGGCGGCCGACGAGCTACCGCCTCGGTGAGGGTAGGTCCGAGCCGTGATCACGATCGACCCGTCGACGTGCGTCCTCTGCGGGCTTTGCACCGGGGTCTGTCCTCCCAACGCCCTCGAGCTCACGCCCACGACGTTGGAAGTGCACCCCAACTGCACCGACTGCGGGTGGTGCGTCGCGTACTGCCCGGTGGGCGCGATCTCGGGCGGCCGTCCCGTGCGCCGGAGGGGGTCGAGTGGCGCCTGAGCTCCTGACCCCGCCGGGCCCGCGGGTCCTGCTCGTCGATCCGTACGTCGCCCGAGAGGATCCGATGGAACGGAAGTTCGTCGAGCTGTACCCCTCGTTGGGACTGCTCACCCTCGGGGCCTACCTGCGCGAGCAGGGCGTCGGCGTGCGGCTCGTCGACCTGACGTTCGAGCGCGACAGTCGCGCTGTCATTGCGGCGGTAGAGGAGTTCCGACCGCATCTGGTCGGGGTCCACACGAAGACCCTGACCGCCGAGCGGGCGATGGAGCTCGCCGCCGCGGTCCGTGGCCAGGGCCCGGTCACCGTCGCGGGCGGTCCGGACGCGGCGACGCGACCGGAGGTGTACCTCGCGCGGGGATTCGACGTCGTCGTTCCGGGCGAGGGGGAACCGACGCTCGTCGACCTCGCCCGCCGCATCGCCGAGCGCCGGCCGTTCGTCGGCACGCCCGACACGATCGCTCGGGGACCGGACGGCGCGGTCCGGGGTCCCTCGCGGCCGTTCCTGCGGGACCTCGACGTGCTTCCGCTCCCCGCCTGGGAGCTCGTGGACATGGAACGCTACCTCGGCGCCTGGGAGCGGTCCACGGGCGAACGACGGGCCGCCGTGCTGACGTCACGGGGCTGCCCTTTCGACTGCTCCTGGTGCTCGAAGCCGACGTTCGGCCGGACGTTCCGGCAGCAGTCCCCCGAACGGGTCCTTGCGGAGCTGCGGGCCCTGAAGGAGCGGTACCGCGTCTCGTACGTGCGGTTCTGCGACGACGTTTTCGGGATCAGCCGCCCCTGGCTGGAGCGCCTGCTGCGCGGCATGATCGACGAGCGGCTGGGCCTCCGCTTCGAGTGCCTGGCCCGCGTCGATCTCCTGAAGCCGGACCTGCTGCAGTCGATGCGGGCGGCGGGCCTCGAGCGGGTCTACGTCGGCGTCGAGTCCGGCAGCCAGAAGATGCTCGACCTCATGAACCGCGGGACGAAGCTCCACCAGGTCGAGCGGACCGCCGCCGCCCTCCGGGACGCCGGGGTCCGGCAGTTCTGGTTCCTCATGCTCGGCTACCCCGGCGAGACGGAGGAGGACCTCGAGGCGACGTTCCAGCTGTTCCGTCGCTTCAGTCCCGAGGAGTACTCGGTCTCGATCGCCGTGCCGGTGCCCGGCACGCGCTTCCACGAGCAGGTCCGGCCCCGTCTCCCCGGACGTTCCTCCCGCACCCGGGGCTCGGGCGGGAGCTCCCTGCTGTTCGAGGCCGCCTTCCCGGAGCGGTTCTACCGCTGGGAGCAGCGACGGTTCGGCCTGGAGGCCGCCCTGGGGAAGGCCCGCGGCCGGCTCTCTCCCCGCGTCGTGGAGGGCCTCGGTCGGGCCGCCGACCGGTTCCACCACCGGGTCGCCGCCCCCCTGCTCGTCGGCGACCGCCGTCGGCCGGGTCGGGGCCGCTAGCTCCGGGCGGGGCGCCCGTGGACCGGGCAGGCCCGTCGCAGCCGGCAGAACCGGCACTTCTCGGGAGGCACCGGCGGGATCGGCTTGCGAAGCCGCCCGTACTTGCGACGGGGCATCGCGCCTTCGGCCGCGGACCGGCGGACCCCTCTTGAGCCTGACGCGAGCCGGGGGCGGACCTCGAGAGAACGGGGACCTTTTGAGGGTCCCCGGCCCTCGAGCCGCGATGGCGCTGCCGGGGCGCGCCACGCCGGCCGGGACGGCCCGGTTCCGCGACCGGGCCGTGAAGGACCGTGGCCTGCCGTTCGAGCACTTCCGCGACGGGCCGGGCGGGCTGAGCCTCTCCTCCCTCGGGCTGGGCACGTACATCGGAAGCCCGGACGGACCGACCGATGTCGCGGTGGAGCAGGCGACGATCGTCTGCCTCACCTCCGGGCGCGTCAACGTGCTGGACACGGCGATCAACTACCGTTACCAGCGGGCCGAGCGGAGCGTCGGCCGCGCCGTCGGCAGGGCGATCGGCCAAGGCGCGGTCGCCCGCGAGGAGGTCTTCGTGGCGACGAAGAACGGCTACCTGGCCCCGGACGGCGGGCAGGGTCCGCCGTCGCGGGACTGGGTCGAGCAGGAGCTGCTCCGGCCCGGGGTGCTCTCGCCCGAGGACGTCGTGGACGGCTGTCATGCCATGAGCCGGTCGTACCTGCGCCACCAGTTCCTCCGCAGCCGGGAGAACCTCGGCGTGGAGACGATCGACCTCCTCTACCTCCACAACGCGCCCGACGCGCAGCTGCCGACCGTGGGGCCCGAGGTGTTCCTCGCCCGTCTCGAGGAGGCGTTCGCCCTCTACGAGGAGCTTCGCGACGCGGGCCAGCTCGGCGGCTACGGCCTCGCGACCTGGGACTGCCTCAGGACGCCGGCCGGGAGTCCCGGTCACTTCCCGCTGGAGGCGGCGGTCCGGTTGGCGCGCAAGGTCGGCGGGGAGGAGCACGGCCTGCGGTTCGTCCAGTTCCCGTTCAGCCTCGCCATGCCCGAGGCCTGGACGGCCCCGACGCAGCCGGTGCGCGGGGAACGCCTCCCGGTCCTCAGCGCCGCGGCCCGGCTCGGGCTCGGCTGCTTCACCAGCGTGCCCCTCGCGCAAGGCCGACTCGCCCGCGGCGGGCTGCGCCGGACCGGGCTCTCCGCGGCGCAGACCGCGATCCAGTTCGCCCGCTCCGCGCCCGGGACGCTCGGTCCGCTCGTCGGGATGAAGCGGGCGGAACACCTCTCCGAGGGGCTGGAGGTCGCGGGCCGTCGCCCCTGGGACCTGGCGACCTTCACGTCGTGCGTCGACGGCCGGGGCGCGCCGGCGCCAGGGTAGCGGGCTCCGGCGCGGCCGCTTCGGACGGCGGGGCGCCCGTCGACGCGACCACGTCGGTCTCGAGCGTGGAGCGGCCGTCCCCCTTCACGACGCGCACGGTCCGGTCCGCCACGCCGGCGAGCTCGCTCTCGTGGGAGACCAGGACGACCTGAGGCAGGGCCAGCTCCTCGAGCAGCTCGCCCATGCGCACGACCTGCTCGGCGGAGAAGCCGTCCGTCGGCTCGTCCAGGAGCAGCGTCTCCAGACGGACGCTGCCGAGGGAGCGGACCACCGTCGCGAGCGCCAGTCGGAAGGCGAGCGCCAGGCTCGTCCGCTCGCCCCCGCTGAGCGCCTCGGCAGGGGTCGCCACGCCCGCGATCGTCACCTCCGGGGTGAACGTCCCGTCGGTCCGCGCGACGAGCGTCGGGTCATCGATCAGCGAGGCGAAGAACCGGCCGAACGCCCGGTCGAACGCGACCTGGGCATGGGCGAGGAGCTCCTTCTCCATCCGCAGGACGGCCACGCGGAACGGCTCGGCGATCCAGCCGGCCTTGGCCTCGAGGTCGTTCGCCTCCGCGACCAGCGCGGCCCGCTCCGCGCGCCCGCGCTCGGCGGCGGCGACCCGCTCGACCAGGCCGTCCAAGCGCGTGTCCGCCCGAACGAGGGCGTTCCGCGCCTCGGCGAGCTCGCGCTCGCGGCGCTCCTCTTCGGCCCTCGCCGCCGCGCTCTCGCGCAGGAGGTCGGTCTCGGCCGCGAGCACGGCGTCGAGCTCGGAGAGCCGACGGGCCCGGTCCTCGCTCCGACGCCGTCGGTCGAGCTGCTCCGCCTCGAGTCGAGCGAGCTCGCCGTCGAGCCGTTCACGTAGGGCGGTCAGGGCGCGGAGCCGCTCCTCCGCCGCCACGAGGTGGCGTTCCCGGTCGGCG
>JASIDM010000146.1 GCA_030044695.1 Thermoplasmata archaeon | reverse complement strand
ATGCCTTGGGCTCGGGGGCCGGGGTCGGGGGGGGCGCATGGAGCTCGTCCGGAGTCCCGGTCCGGGGCGTCCCCGTCGGCTCCTCGGTAGGCGGCGGGTTCTCCCGCAGGAGCTCCTCGCTCGCCTCCTGGACCTCGGCCGGATCGACGGAGACCGCCGCACCGGAGCTTGGGGCGAGGGGGCGAGCGAGGGCGGGCGGCGCGGCCGGGATCGGTTCCTCGAGGGGGGCCTCCGCCCCTTCGATCGTCGGCAGCTGGGCGACGAGCTGCTCCCAGTCGGCTCGAGGGACCACGACGAAGCGGGCGGGGTCGGGTGCCGAGGGTGCCGGCCCGGCCTCTTCGACGACGCTCAGGGCCGCCCCGCCCCCGGCGAAGGTGACCCCGAGGCCCGCGAACAGCGGCCAGATCGGAAGCCGAGAGCCGAAGACGTGGAGGCCGGTCCCGTGCAGCCAGACCGCGAGGGCGACGCAGCACCCCCCCACGAGGAGGAACGGCAGGCTGTGCTCCAGGTTCTCGCGGAGCCAGCCATCGGCCGCTTCGGAAGGTCTCCCGCCGCTCATCTCGCCCGGTCCGTCGGGAGCGCCGTGGGAAGGGGGAGACTCCGAGGCGACGGCCTCCTCCCTCCCTCGCTCACCGGTGAATGGCCTCGGTCTCGGAAAAAGGGTTGGGCGGAGGGGTTGCGGTTCGGCCGAGCCCCTCCGCGAGGCGGACCTATGCCGTCGCCACCACCGTGACGGAGGTCACCTGGGCCGGACCGGACGCCGGCGTGCCGATGTCGAAGTCCAAGAAGATCGTCTCCGCGTCGTTCGTGGCGCCGTCGGTGAAGTGGAACGTCTCGCCGGTGTAGGTCGTTCCCCCCGCGACGACATAGACGGTCACGTTCACGGCGTGGTTCGGGAACGCCGCGCTCGCGCTCGTGCTCAGGTTCACCTGCTCGACGAAGTCGCTCGAGGCGCACCAGGTACCTCCGTGCGTCGAGCCGGCGCAGACGATCGCGCCGGCCGTCGAGACCGAGCAGCCGGACGTCGCGCAGCCCGTCGTGTTCGTCACGCCCTCCGATACGCTCAGCACGGTGGAGTTCCACGACAGCCCGGTGACCGACGAGACCATCGTCGTGTGCGAGCCCTGGTACGACGTGTTCGTGTTGGCCCCGAGCGTGAGGCTGGCGAGGGCGAACCCTCCGCTCAGCGCCAGCGCCGTCAGTCCCATCGCCACGTAGATCGCTCTTCGCTGCGTCTTCAACCGCATACTCGGCTCACCTCCGAGCCGTAGCCAGAAGCAGCCCCGGGTCGGGGTATTTAGACCCTTGCCCTTATTTTGCGAATGTGCCGCACCCTGCGGCAGCGTACCTTCGGGACCTTCCCGCTCGGGGGTCCGCCTTCCGCCGCCGTTCGACCGACGTCCCGCAGGGCGAACGAAATCGTTAATGCCCCAGCGCGGCCCATCCTCTGTCGGAGCCGACGGTCGTTCGACATGGCCCCGGAGTCCGAGGGGGCGCAGCTCCGCAGGGACCGCGAGCGCCAGCGCACGGCGGAGCGCCAGAGGATTGCGGAGGAGAGGGAACGCCGCCGGCAGGAGGCCCAACGGTTGCGGTCGGGGACGCCGTCCCCAGCCGTCCCGTCGCGCGAACCGCCGGGGCGGGCCCCACCGCGCCGGTTCCGCGAGCTCGGATCCCCGCCGGGAGGCGATGCCTCAGCCGACCTCGGCGGCCCAGCGCCGCCCGGTCCGACGACCGCTCGCCCTCGCGGATCCCCCATCGGGACCGCCGTCCTGCCGCCTTCGGTCACGGGGTTCCTCGCCTGGGACCCGACGGTCCACTTCGACCTCCAGAAGGTGAACCGGCTCCCGCTCGCCGGGCTGGTCCCGGCCGTCGGGGACGACCGGCAGCTCCTCGCCGAGGTCGCGGGTCGCGCGGCGGCGTTGATGACGCGCGTCAAGCAGGAGGTCGACGACCCGCTGAACGCCGGCGCCTTCCTTCGCGAGCAGGTCCTGGAGTGGTATCGCTCGAGCGCGGGTGCCTCCGGCTGGGTCGAGGACGCCTCCGGACGCTGGTCCGGGCTGTTCGCGGAGTCCCGGATGAGCGGCGGGCGGCTCCAGCCCTGGCTGAACCAACGGCTCTGGGCGACCCGGGAAGCGGCCGTCCGGGCCGGGCGGCTGGGCTCTCGGCTTCGCCAGACCCTGGGCCGGGACCGGAGGGAGCAGACCCTGGTGGCCCGCACCCCCCACCAGCAGATCCTTGGGGAGGTCGCCCAGGCCCTCCTGGACGACCTGGCGGCCCATCCCCGCGAGCCCGGGACGCCCTGCCCGCTGGTCCACCTGAGCGAGCTCGCCGTCCGCCGCCAGGTCACGACCGTGAACGACGCGCTCGCGCTCCTGTTCAACTCTCCCGAGACCGGCCCGTTCGTCCTGCTCCACCCGAACCGCTACCCCGACTGCGAAGAGCTCGAGATCCGCCCCCCGGCGGCCGGAGCTCAGGGAGCGGCCTTGGCGTTCCTCCTCGTTCCCGGACGGGCCGGACGGCGGTCGGGGGTCGCCGGGCGGGCGTCCACGACGGACGTCGCCGGAGGCGAGCCCGGCGCCTCAGCCGACCCGGACGACCTCCTGGAGGGGGCCGCCGTGTGGGAGGCGACCGACGTGCCCCAGGGGACCTGGCAACGCCTGGCCGACGCGCGGCGGCGGGATCGCAAGCGTCTGGAG
>JASIDM010000145.1 GCA_030044695.1 Thermoplasmata archaeon | reverse complement strand
CGTCGCGGCTCGGGCGCTCGAGGCACGACGCTCGCCGTCGGCGGGGGCCGGCCCCGCCACGAGCCGGACCGAAGGAGACCGCCTAGGTCTCCTTCCACCCCGGCGTCCCTCCCCCCGACGTGGCGCCCGCCGGGGGCGGGGACGGGGACGGACCGGATGGCGGGGGTCTCGGCGCCCCCGGACGGCGGAGCGCCAGCACCACGGCCACGACCCCGATCACGATCAGCGCCGCCAGCATGCCGAGCTCGGCGTCCTGGAGCGGCGAGGTCGACGAGCTCGAGGAGGCGGGCGACGCGACGACCAGCGACGCCGTCGGCGAGGTGACCGCGACGCCGTTCGCGTCGGTCTCGGTCGCCGACACGGTGTACGTGCCGCTCGCGTTCGGCTGGCAGCTGACGTCGATCGCGTCGGAGTTCGGGGCGAGACAGCCCGAGGGCAGGCCGCTCCAGACGATGGTGTCACCCCCGGCGCCCGCGGTGACGGTGAGCTCGAATTCCACGACCGTCCCCGGGGAGACCGTGCCGACGGCCTGGTCCGCCGAGGTCACGACCTTCAGGCCCGTGGCCGTGGGGTCCGCGGAGACGACGACCGCGGAGGCGAGGGTCGCGGTGGCCGATCCGCCACCGGCATCGCTGAGGTGGGCGGCGGGCGTGTACCGGCCGGCGGCGGAGGGCGAGCAGGTCCACGTCGCGGCGTCGGACGCCACGCACCCGTCCGGTAGCCCGCTCCACGCGAAGGCGACGGTCCCGCCCCCGCCCTGGTAGGTCACCGAGACGGTGAGCTCCTGGCCGATGTCCACGGTCAGGGCGGAGGCGGAGACCTCCGCGTCGGAGAGCGCGGGGGCGACGAGGAGCGACGCGGCCGGCGAGCTCGCGCCTACCCCGTTCGAGTCCACGACCGTCGCGGTCACCGAGAACGAGCCGACGCCGGTCGGCGCGCAGCTCACCGTGGTCGAGTTCGACGTCGACGGCGAGCAGCCCGCGGGCAGGCCGGTCCAGAGGACCTGGTCCCCGCCCGAGCCGGGCGTCGAGGTCAGGGTGAAGGTGACGCTGAGCCCGGCGTCGCTCGCCGCGATCGGGTCGTCCGAGGCGTTCGTGATCACCAGCGCGGTGGCGGTCGGCGCGGCCGCGACGACGATCGAGCCGGGGTAGCTCCCGACGACGGCGCTCCCGAGCCCGTCGGTGATCGTCACGGACGGCGCGTACCGGCCGATCTCGCTCGCCGGGACCGCGCAGCTGAGGACGGCGGCGTCCGATAGGCAGGCGGCCGGCACGCCGGTCCACACGTACGAGTAGGAGCCGTCGCCGCCGGACGGGGTGACCCAGAGCGATAGCGTCTGCCCGGCATCGAGGCTCACGACGTTGGAGGCGACCTCCGTCGTCATCGACGCCGGGAAGACCGTCAATTGGAGGGCCCGGGAGAGCGCCGCGTAGCCGGTGGCGTCGACGCTCTGCGCCTGAGGGCTCCAGTCCCCGATGTCGGCGGTCGTGAGCAGGCACGTCACGACCTCGGTGGCGTTGCTGGTGACGTCCACGCCGCAGCCGGGCGGCAGGCCGCTCCAGGTGTCGGAGTACGGTCCCCAGCCGTCGGTCGTGCTCACGTTGAAGTACACGGTCTGGCCGACGTCGGCGACGGTCGTGGAGCCCGTGAGGGTGACCCACGGGTCGGGCGCGACATCCAGGTGGCCGAGCCAGTTCGCGGTATCCGGGCTAGCCGCGCTCGGCCAGCCGCTCGAGTCGATCAGCTCGACGCTCGGGTCGAAGTAAGTGTACGGCGCCACGAGGTTCGTCCCGTACTGCCCGAAGCCGTTGTTCTGGATCACGCAGGTGAACGACGTCACCGTCGCCGAGCTGGGAGCGCACCCGGTCGGCAACCCGTTCCACCCGTAGGAGTACGTGCCGATCCCGCCGCCGGTGGCGCCGACGTCGAACGTCACGGACTCCCCGACGTCCACGTGCTCCGGCGACAGCCCCGGCCCTTGGGAGAACAACGGCTGCCCGAGCACCCAGGAGTACGGGATCTGGTAGTACGCCGCGGTGCCGAGGGCGTAGTTGTACCAGTACCCCTCGCCCCCGGAGGTCACCACGTAGCCGTCGGCCGCGTCGTACGCCGAAGCTCCCCAGCCGTCGTACGTCGCCCACCCCTCATAGTCGGCGTAGCAGGTGTACCCCGACGTGCACTCGGTCCAGCTGCCGTTCTGGAAGAAGTACGTCTGGTAGTTCAGGTAACCGGAGAAGGCGTTGCCTCCCACGCCGCCGGACATCACCACGCCGTCGAGGAGGCTGTCGTAATCGAAGACCATCGCGGCGGACGGATCCGCCCCGCTCGAGCAGGTCGACTGGCTCGGGCCGCCGCACGTCCCGACCTCCTTCCAGCCGGCCTCTAGGCTGGTGAGCGTCCACGTGTCCCCGTAGACGGCCGAGTAGGTCCCTCCGCCGTACAGCACGATCTCGCCGTCGTAGGCATCGTAGGTCATGCCGGGGAACGCGCGGGCCGCCGGGGCCGACGAGCCCAGGTAGCCGGTGTAGTTCACCCAGTATCCCGTGGTCGGTGAGACGACGAACCAGGCCCACGTCTGAGCGACCTGGACGTACCCCAGCGTGCTGCCTTCGTAGGCGTTGCCGCCGAACAGGATCATCGCCTGGTCGGACGGATCGTAGGCGAGGCCCGCCCCGTACCGGTCCGAGGGAGCGTAGAGGCCGTACGCACAGGTCTCCGCGCAGAGGAGCGTCCAGCCCCCGCCGTGGAACGCCCAGGTCTCGTTCAGCCCGTTCGCCCCGCCGAACAGGAGGAGGTAGCCGCCGGCCGGATCGTAGGCCATCGCGGCGTAGTAGTCGTTGGACGGCGCGGGCCCGCCAAGACGGGACCAGGCCCCGTGGAGGTAGATCCACGTCTGGCCCTTGGCCCCCGTGGCGTCGTTGTAGCCTCCGAAGAAGACGACGTAGCCGTCCGCCGGGTCGTACGCCATCGACCCGCCCACGGTCGCCCCGGGGCTCACCGACGGTGACGGCTGCGTGACCACCCACGTCGCCCCGTTCCAGGCGTACAGGAGCGCGGGCGGGGTGATCTCCGCCGGCTGGCCCCCGACCAGCAGCAGGTAGCCGTCGCCGGCCGAGAAGTCGAAGGCGAGCGCGGCGCCGCTACGGCCCGTCGGGGAGGCCGAGGGGGAGAGCTGGCTCCAGTTCCCGTTGGAGTACGACCACGTGTCCCCCAGGAAGTCGATCGAGGTGTTCCAGCCGCCGAACAGGATGATCTCCTGCGTGGCGTAGTCGTACGCCATCGAGGCGAGGTGGCGGGGCGACGGGGCCTTCCCCGCCGGGCACGCCCCCTCGGCGACCGTGCCGCAGAGGACGTTGGTGGGGACCTGGGACCACTCGGCGGAGGCGTTGAACTGCCAGGTGTCGCCGCAGATGTTCGACGCGCAGGCGCCGTCGACGGAGAGTCCGCCGAACATGACGACGTCCGTGTCGTTGGCGTCGTACGCCATGGACTGCTGCCAACGCTGCGGCGGGCTACCGGCCCCGGTCACGAGGGTCCAGCTGTCGTCGTGGAACTCCCAGGTGTCGTTGCAGACGTCCTGCGGGCACTGCGGGGATTCGCCGCCGAAGAGGACGTCCGCGCCCAGCGCCGGGTCGTAGACGATGCCGAAGCCGTTCCGGGGCGACGGGCCGTTGATGTCGAGTTGGGTCCAGGACCCCGCCTTGAACAGCCAGGTGTCGTTGAGGAAGCCGCCGGTGCCGGGCGAGTAGCCCCCGAACAGGACGACCGCGTCATCCGAGGGACTGTACGCCATCCCCGACGAGTCGCGGCCCTGCGGCGAGACCAGCGGGTAGAGCTGCGTCCAGACGCCGCTCTGGTAGGTCCACGTCTCGCTGCCGTAGACGTTGATGGTGGGCCCTTCGCTGGACCCGCCGAACAGCACGAGGTAGTTGTCGTAGTAATCCCAGGTCATGGCGTACTCGATGTACTGTTCCGCCTGGGGAACGCCCTGGACCGCCCACGCCAGGTCCGAGCCGAGCGGGTTCGCGTCCGACGCCGCGGCGTCGGGAGCGAGCTCCGTCGCCGCCGAGGTCCCGGCGGACGCCTCGCCCTTGCACGTCGCCGAGCCTTGGCCGGCGGAGGAGCACTCGAGCGGAAGCCCGTTCGCCGGGCCCCCGCCCTGCTCCAGCGAGGCCGTGGCCGCCTGGATCTGGGCCGACGGGGCGCTCGGGAGTCCCGCCGCGGGAGCCTGCGGAGTTGGGGAGACCGGCTCCGCGGCCGGCGCCGGGGCCAGGGAGGCCGCATCGCCCGAGGACCCCGCGACCGCCCGGGCAAGGTCCATCGAGCTCTGGACCGCCCCGGGCGTCGCCATCAGGATCGTGACCGTTGCCACCAGGGCGAGGGTGAGGGCCCGACGACGGCAGGGCCGGTGGTCCGTGATCGGCGATCGTTCGCTCGCCCGTCCCGCCGTTCCTTGTGCGCTCATGCGTCCGGTCCGAGCCCTGCAGCCCGCTGGCCGGGCGACGCGGTCCGGTTCAAAAAACGCATGGTTTGTACGAGGGCGGCGCGGAGCCGCCTGCGCGGACCGAAACGACCCCCGGGAGGCGGAGCTCCGGGGCGCCGACCGCGCTCACGCGCCGGGATGGCCCGGCAGCGCGGCGACGGGCAGCGACCCGGTGCCCCCGGAGGGGACCGCGACGGTAGCCCTCGGGCCGTCCAGCTTCAGCGACCCGGGGCCGGACCAGCGGACCTCCACCTGCCCGCGATCGAACCGAAGGCGGGCGAGCCCACCACCGATCCTCAACCGGTCGATCGTGGCCGTCTGCCAGGACGGCGGGAAGGCCGGTCGCACCGACAGACGCGGCACCCTCGCGTCCACGGAGAGCCCCCAGAGCCCCTCGAACAGGGTCGTCAGGAACGGCGCGATGCTGAACCCGAGCAGGAAGCAGGAGTCGTACGGTTCGGCCCGGTCCCCACGGTAGCACTCGTTCGCGGAGCCTCCCTCGGCCCGGTATCGAGCAGCGATCGTACGTAGGTAGCTCACCCCGAGCTCGGCGTCCTGCACCGCGAACGCGGCGTCCGCGGCCCAGGCCGTGGCGATCGTCCAGACCTGCCCGTCGTGGTAGGCCGTGGGAGAGTACGCCGGGTCGCGCGAGGAGAGCGTTCGGACCCCCCAGGGCGTCGTGAGGTCCTCCTCGGCCGCGCGGTGGACGAGCGCTCGGGCTTGCTCGCCGGAAAGCAGGCCCGCCCTGACGGCGAGCAGGGCGTTCGGCCGGAGCCGGCGCACCGCCACACCTTGCCGGACACTGTCGGCGAGGTACCGCTCCTGCGGCCAGGCGTACCCGGTCGGGATCGCCCGGCGCACCTGCTCGAGCCGCGCCCGAAATCGCTCGAGCTCCGCGGCCTTCCAGCGACCCGAGCCGAGCTCGAGGGCCGCGGTGAGCGCCTGCGCCCACAGGACCTGCACGTCGATCGCGTGGTCGCGCCGGTCCGTGGAATCCCAGATCGTCGTGTCCCAGGCGTCGATCCCGTAGCGGACCCGGGTGAGCGTCCCCTCCGAGCGTTCGGCGCGCTCGACCTCGCCGCCGTTCCGCACGAGCCCGGTCGTCGTATCGGTCCGGTGCTCGCCCCACAGGACCGCGCGGCGGACCGCCTCCAGGGCCGGTTCCTCCAGTCCGTCCCCGCCGGCGTGGCGAAGATATCGAAGGACCAGCCCCGGGTAGTGGAGCGTCGTGTCCGAGGTCCCGAACAGGAAGATCGGTCCCGGAGCCAACTGCATCGGCAGCTCGCCGGGCTCGGCGGCGACGAGGGGGAGGTTCGCGCTCGCCTGGAACCGAAGGAACGTCTCGATCGAGGCTCGAGCCCACCCGATATCCCCGAGCCACAGTACGGCGGGGAGCATCCAGGCGAGGTCGCGCCCCCAGATCGCCGAGTACCAGGGGTAGCCGGCGACCAGCCCGGTCAGCCCGTCCGCGGGCGAACTGTAGAGCCGGCGCAGGGCCGCCCGGGCCTGCGCGTAGCCCAGCTCGAGCTCGGGGGCGTCCGGGAACGTGAGCTGCGGCGTCCCCGCGACCCAGTCGGCCTCGACGGCGCGGAGGCCGTTGCCGACCTCCACCGGATCCCAGAGCTGGTCAGGGACGACCCGACCGAGATCGCGTTCAAGCCCCCCGAGCACGGCGAACCGGACCTCGGCGCTGCCGTCCGGTCCGAGGCTCAGCTCGTGCTCGGAGCCGACCTCGCCGAGCGGGCCGTCGCGGCGGCCACCGCGCCAAGAGGCCCGATCGACGTACAGCCGGGCCGGCGCCACGTCCCAACGGTAGTCCAACGCGAACCCATGGTGTCGGATCCGGAGCCCGGCGTCCTCGGTCTCGGCGTGAAAGCTCACCGGTCGGATCCCTTCGACGAGCACCGGCATCAGGTACGGAACGAAGCTGCTGGTGAGGACGACGGTCGGCGGGCCCGGGCGACCCAGACGGAGACGTAGGGTCCGCAGCGCGCCGGGGCGATCGGCCAGGGGAACGATCCGCTGCTCCACTTCGACCGGGCCTTCGCGGTGGCTCGAGCGGAAGACTTCGCCCTCGACGGCCCGATCACGCAGGCTGACGGGCAGGTCCACCTTGGTCGTGCCGACCTCGAGGGAGATCTCCCAGCGGCCGGTCAGGCGCACGTGCTGGCCGTACACTCCGCCCCATTCCATGGGGGCGCCGCGCGCCTCGCGGAGGAGCTCGACGTCCCCTCGACGGTCGAGCAGGACCGCCGAGCGCAGCGACCGGAGCACCGTCGGCTCGGCCGCGGCGTTGGCGACGGAGGTCGGGGGGGCGCTCATGCCGGCGCGGTACGGACCTGGTCCGCGACCTCGACCCAGACGAGCGGGGGGATCGCCACGCTCCTCAGCTCCAGGCGGATCACGGCCCGCGGGCCGACCCGAGCCGACGGGAGGTCGAGCTGGACCTGCGTGGGGTCACCGGGACCCAGGACGAACGGCGCCTCCGGCGAGAGTTCCGAGCCCCTCCTCCAAGGCTCCCCGTCCCGGGCACGGATTCGCACACCGTCGGGCGGGATCGCCTCGCCATCGACCGTGGCCGACACCGAGCCGAAGGCGCCGACCCGCAGGGGAGGGTTGGCCAGGGAGAACCCCACGCCCGTCGGCGTCGCGTGGAGCGAGTCCGGCACGTAGACCGAGCCTTCGACCGACTCGGCCACCCAGAGCAGAGCCTCCAACGAGTGGGTCCCGAACCCGACCTCGATCGCGATGCCCTGGCGCACGAGCTCGACGATCTCCCCCAGACGATGGCGGCCCATTCTCGGATCCAAGGCTCAGCCGGGGATATCCGTTCGGGTCCGCCGGTTCT
>JASIDM010000144.1 GCA_030044695.1 Thermoplasmata archaeon | reverse complement strand
CCGGGTTCTTCACCGCCCCGGCGATCGCCTGGGGGGCCGGCGCCCTCGAACAGCTGGGCGGGCTCGGCTCCCGCCGCACCTACGTTCTCGTGGACCCCGCCGTCGCCCGCCAGGAGGGCCCGCGCCGCGTCGTCGAGGAGCTGGAGCGGGCCGGGGCCCCGGTCGTGGTGTCGTCCGACCTCGGCGGATCGGCCCGGTGGGAGACCGTGGGGCGGTTGGCCGAGCAGTTGAGGGGCGCCGACGTCGACTGGGTCGTCGCGATCGGCGGCGGGACGACGATCGACGCCGCGAAGGCGGCGCGTCTCGTCGCGGAGCGACCCGAGCTCGGGGAGGGCGCCCCGCGGACCGAGCTCGACCTTCCCGAGCGACTGCGGCTCCGCCTGGCGGCCGTGCCGACGACCAGCGGGAGCGGGGCCGAGGTGAGCTGGACGGCCGACGTCGTCGCCCCGGACGGGAGCCCCGCCGAGCTCGCCCACCGCGCCCTCGTCCCGGAGTGGGCGATCGTCGATCCGCTCCTGGCCCGGGACCTCCCCGTCCCGACCGCCGTCGCCGGAGCCCTCGGCGTGGCGGCCCTGGCCACCGAGGCGTTCCTCTCGGCGTGGGCCAACCCGTTCTCGGACGCCTTGGCCGTCGAGGCGCTGAGGACCATCGTGCGGCGCGTGCCGAAGGCGTTCCGCTGGAGCGACGAGCCGGACGGACGGGCCGCGCTCCACGGGGCGGCGACCGAAGCCGGCCTCGCCCAGTCGAACGCCCAGCGGGGGCTGGCGCACGCCCTGGCCCGGGCCCTCGTGCGGCCGACCGGCCTCGCGTACGCCCGGCTCCTCGGGATCGTGCTGCCGACGGTCCTCGAGTTCGATCGACCGTCGGCCCGGGAGCGCCTGGACGAGCTCGCCGAGCGCCTCCGGCTCCCGGGGGAACCGACGGTACCCAGCGTCGCCGAGCGCGTGCGCCGCCTCGCCGCGAGCGCCGGAGCGCCGACCGACCTCCGGGCCGCCGGGGTGGATCCCGCCGCGGTGGGCGCCGAGACGGAGCGGGTCGTCGCCGAGACCCTTCGCTCGAGCGCGGTCCTCGCCAACCCCCGGGTGCCGTCGGCGGTCGACGTCGCGGCCCTGCTCGATCGGCTCCTGGCCCCCGGCGCGTCGCCCGCCGGCGGCCCGGACCGGCGCTAGGCGGCGGACGACACCGCCGACGGCTTGTCCGCGCCGACGTCCGGCCGCTCGGGCGCGCGCGTCGGGGACTCCACGGCCCGGTTGATGGCGATCTCGGCGAGGTCGGTGGCGTAGAGCGCGGAACGCTCGAGGCTCTCGAGGACGTAGGCGACCCCGACGGCGAGCCGCCCCTTCTTCGAGGAGAGCTCGCGCAGGATGTGCTCGCGCTCGCGGGTCAGTTGGTGGCTCGCGTCGATCACCTCGTTCGCCTTCGCGATGTCGCCCCGGTCGAGGGCGTCCAGGGCGTCCTCGAGGCAGGAGGCCGCGCGACCGGCCATCCGATCGAGCTCCTGGACGATCCGGTCCGGGGTCGGCTCCGGTCCGAGCAGTCGGATCGTCTCGGAGATCCGCACGGCGTGGTCGGCGATCCGCTCGAGGATGCGGGAGGCGAGGAGGTACGTCGAGCACTCGGGCAACGACAGGTCCAGGGTCGCGAGGATCCGGGCGTCCCGCAACGCGCTGGTCACCTGCTTCTCCAGGAACCAGTGGAGGCGATCGACCTCCCAGTCCCGTTCGACGACGTCCCGGGCGATCGACGCGTCCCGGGCGCGGAACGCCGCCATGGCGTCGGCCTGCATCGCCCGCACCATCTGGTGCATCCGGCGGACGATCGATGGGATCGGCAGCGGGTTCTGCCCGACGACGTCCTGGAGGATCACGGCCTCGGCGGTCTCCTCGAGGATCTCCGGCCCGATCATGCGTTGGGCGAAGTTCCGGATCACCTCCCGCGTCCGGGCGCTCATCCGGCCCGGGGTGCGGATCTCGAGGAGGGGATAGCCGGCGATGTACTCGGCGATCAGGCGACGGAACAGGTGTTCCTCCTCGTCGTCGTTCGACACCCCGACCTGGCGGCGCTGGCTCTCGGCCGGCGTCGCCGACGCGGGATAGACGGTCAGCGAGCCGTCCGCCCGGGGCGTGAACATCAGCACGTCGCCCGGGCCGAGGCCCCGCGAGAGCACCCAGTTCTTCGGAAGGGAGACGATGAACGTCGACCCTCCGGTCTTCTGGATACGACGACCGTGGAACCCGCCGCTCGTGCGCAAGGTCGTGGACGCTCGCACCTACGGCCATCTATATAGCCGTGGGGACGCCGAACGGCGATCGGGCGCACGAACGCGGCGCGCGGTCCCGTTCCGGCGACGGGGCGGCTAAATATCCGGCGGACGGCTCACCCGCGGTCCCGATGGCCTCGGCGTCCCCCCGACGGTTTCGCTTCGGCCGCACGGCGCGCGAGGCCCGTCCAGGGGAGACCGTGCTCGCGGCGTTGTCCCGGGACGGCTGGCCGTCGGTGGTCCGCTCGGTCCGCTACCACCGACCCCGAGGGCCGTTCTGCGGCGTCGGGGACTGCACCGGCTGCCTGGTCCGGCTCAACGGCGTGCCGAACCAGCGGGCCTGCCGGCGCGAGGTGCAGGACGGGGACGTCGTGCGTACCGAGAACTCCTGGCCGTCGCCGCGGCACGATCTCTTCGGCGCGCTCGACCTCCTCCTGCCGCGGGGGCTCGACACCGTCCACGGGCTGCGGCGACCCGAGGCGCTCCGCCGGATCTACCAGCGCGTCGTGCGCCGGCTCGCCGGCTTCGGCGAGCCGCCCGAGCTCGTCGGGCGCTCGTCTCCGCCCGCCGCGACCTCACGGACCGCCGAGGTCCTCATCGTCGGCGCCGGCCGCAGCGGACGGGCCGTCGCCGAGGCCCTGGTCCGGGCGGGACGGCGCCCGCTCGTCGTCGACCGGTCGGCGGCGACGCTCGGGGGCGGCGCCGACCTGCTGGACCACGCCACGGTCACGCTGCTGGCCCCGACGGCGGGGCCGTCGGGGACGTTCACGGCGGTGGGGTTCGATGCCCGCGGAGCCGGGGTCGTCGTGAGGGCCCCCGCCGTGGTCGTCGCGACCGGCAGCTATGACGCCGCCCTGCTCTTCGAAGGCTGCGACCGGCCGGGCGTCGTGACCGCCGATCTCGCCCTCGGGCCGGCCGAGCTGCCGCTGGGCCCGAGCGTGATCGTCGGCGACGGACGCCGGGCCGAGGCCGTGGTGGCGAGGCTCGCGGACGAAGTCGTCGGCGTCGTCGCCTTCGGCGAGATCGGACCGGAGCTCGTCGCGGCCGCGGCGGAGCGGGGGATCGCCCTCTATCCCCGGTCCCGGGTCGTTCGGGCCCTCGGCCGAGGCCATCTCCGGGGGGTCGAGATCGCCCGCCGGGATGGCGGAGGTCGGTACCGCCTCGCCTGCTCGTCGATCGTGCTCGCGCATCGGAGGCTGCCGAACGCGCAGCTGCTGTTCCAGGCCGGCGCGGCCCGCCGCTGGTCGGAGCTTCCCGGGGCGTACTATCCCGAACTGGACGGCGACGGCCGCACCGGGGTCGTCGGGCTCTACGCCGTCGGCTCCGCCGCCGGTCCTGCCGGCCCGGCCGCGCCGACACCGGCGGGCGTCGCCGCGGCGATCGCCGCCGGACCCCAGCCCTCGACGCCCGCAGAACCGGCCGCCCCGGTACGCGTCGGCCTGCGGCCCTACTACGCCGAGCTGCTGCGGGAGCCTCGACGCGGCAAGTGGGTCCTCTGCCCGTGCGAGGACATCCTCCTCGAGGAGGTCGAGCGGGCCTCCCGGCGGGGGTACCGCGGCCTCGAGGTCATCAAGCGCTACACCGGGGTCGGCACCGGCCTCTGCCAAGGCCGGTACTGCCTGCCCGAGGCGATCCTGGTCCTCGCCAACCTCGAACGGCGCGAGCCGACCGAGGTCGGCTACATCACCCAGCGGCCCCCGGTCGTCCCGACCCCGCTCGGGGCGTTGGCGAGCGTGGCCGACGAGCTCGAGCGGAGCCCCGCGCCATGAGCCTCGGGCGCTCCGGCTACCGCGTCGTCATCGTAGGGGCCGGGATCATCGGCCTGTACACGGCGCACCACCTCGCGCGGGCGGGCGCCGGGCCGATCCTCGTCGTCGATCGGGGCTTTCTCTCGACCGGGGGCTCCGGCCGCAACGGCGGCGGCATCCGCCAGCAGTGGGAGACCCGGGCCACGATCCGCCTCGCCCGCGAGGCCGTCGAGGCGTACCGCCGGTTCGGCCGCGACTTCGGCCACAACATCTGGTTCCGCCAGGGAGGGTACCTGTTCCTCGCGGAGAACCCGGCGGAGCTCGCCCGACTCGCCCGGGTCCACGACGTCGTCCTCTCCGAGGGGCTGCCGTCGCGCCTGCTCACCGCCGACGAGGTCGCCCAGCGCGTCGACGGGATCGCGGAGGGGGCGGCGGTCGGGGGCGCCTACCTCCCCACCGACGGGACGATCTACCCGTTCCCCGCGGTCTGGGGCCTCTACGAGGCCGTTCGGGACGAGGGGGTCGAGGTGGCGCTCGGCGTCGAGGCGGTCGGGGTCGAGCGCGACGCGGGCCGGATCCGAGGCGTGATCACCTCCGCGGGAACCGTGAGCGCGACCACGGTGGTCAACGCCGCCGGCGGCTGGTCGGGGGACCTCTCGCGACGGTGCGGGCTCGACGTCCCGAACGTCGCGACGCGGCACGAGATCCTCGCGACGGAGCCGATGAAACCGTTTCTCGATCCGATGGTCGTGCGGGCGTCCGACGGCCTGTACTTCAGCCAGACGATGCGCGGCGAGCTCGTCGGGGGACTGACCGTGCCGCACCCGCCCGGGACGCAGCGCGGCGTGCCGAGCTCCCCGAGGTTCGTCGCGACGATGGCCCGGGCGCTCGTCCGCCTCCTGCCCCGGCTCGAAGGGCTCGGCGTCCTGCGGGCCTGGGCCGGCTTCTACGACGACACGCCGGACGGCTTCCCGGTCCTCGGCGAAGACCCACGGCTCCCCGGGTTCGTGCACGCCAACGGCTTCGGGGGCCACGGCTTCATGCTCGCCCCCTCGGCGAGCCGGCGCGTCGCGGCGGCCGTGCTGGGCGAACGGCTCGATCTCGACCCCAAGGAGTTCTCGCCGGCGAGGTTCCTCGGTCCGAGGCCGACCGACCGCGCCGAGCGGCTCCAGCTCGGCTAGGCGCGCGCGGGGCCTCGGCGCCACCATTTTGAAGCGGGGGGCCGCTCGGCGGGCCGTGATCGGCCGGTTCCCCTGGGATCCGTTCCCTCCCGGAGAGCCGGAGCCCCCCGGGGACGATCCGCTGCTCGCGGCGATCTACCGCGGCGGCGTGGAGGGGGCGGACGCCTACCGCGCCGTCCGTAGCGCCCTCCGGCGCGACGGCGGGGTCCTGCGCGTGGGCAACCGGTTCGTGCCGGACGGCCGGTACCGCGAGGTCGCCTTCGTCGCGCTGGGGCACGCGGCCAGCTCGATGGCGCTCGCGGTGCTCCACGTCTTCGGCGATCGGGTCACCCAGGGGTTCGTCGCCGGCCCGGAGGAGCCGCCGGCCAGCGTGCCGTTCCGGTCCGTGACGGTGGCGGACGGCTGGGGCGGGGACGCGGCCGCACCGGGCGTGATCGAGGCCGCGCGGGAGATCGCCGGGGGGCTCGGACCCTCGGACCTCCTCCTGCTGCTGGTCTCCCCCGGGGCGCTCCGCACGATCCTGGTCCCGCCGCCCGACGTCGACGCCGCCGCGTTCGCCGACCTCCTCCGCGGGTTCCGTGAGCGCGGGGCCCGCGGGCCGGAGGTCGTCGAGGCGGCGCGCGTGCTCGGCGCCGGCGGGGTCGGCGGGCGGCTGCTCCCCGCCGCCGTCGCCGCCGACGTGCAGTGCCTGCTCGTCGACCGCGGGGACGGGCCCCGGGCGGTCGGAGGGGGGCCCACGTACCCGGTGACCGACGACGAGCGACAGCGGGTGAGGGCGACCCTCGCCCGGATCGGCCCGATGCCGGGACTCCCGGCCGCCCAGCTCCCCCCGGCGGACCAGCCCCTCCCGACGGGAGCGGGACTCGCGCGGCGGCCCGTGGTGGTGGCGGGTCCGACCGATGGGCTGCGGTCGGCCGCGGACGTCGCCTTCGACAAGGGCTGGACCGCGCGCACCGCGGTCCTCGGGCTGAACGAGCGACCGGCGCCCGCCGCCGAACGGTTCCTCGCGAGCGTCGAGGAGCTCATCGGCCGCGAGCGGCCGGGGGAGGGGACCAAGTCGAAGGGGATGGTCGTCTTCGCCACGACGACGCTCGACGTCCCCGAGGGGGTCCCGGAGCGGGAGGCTGTCGAGGAGTTCCTGGGGCGGGTGCGCGCGGGGCTGCGCCGACGGGAGATGAGCGTCGGGCTGCTCCGCACGGCGGGGCCCCTCGGCCCCGGGCCGGACCTTGGGGGCGCCGTCGTCGGCGCGCGCGGCGATCCCGCCGCCAAGGGCTCGTCGGCGTCCTTGCGACCGCTGCGGATGCCCCGCGGCATCACCGACGTGGGGATGCTCGCGGTCGCCCTCGCGCCAGCCCCGGGAGCCCGGTGAGGGCTCACGCCGGGGGATCGGCGGGCCGCTGCGTCTCGCCGCCGACCCCGGTCGACTCGAAGTGGCGCTTCAGGGCCATGTACTCGGCGAACGAGATCTGGCGCCGGGCCCGGACCGCCCCGGCCTGGCGCAGCGTCGTGATCTGGAACGTCCGCAATAGCTCGGGCACCGGCCGCGACGGCGGGAGCTTCGGTTCGGCGACGATCGGCACGGCCGCGATCGGCGTCTCCCCCAGCGGCGAGCGTTCGGACGGGGCCACGGCGGAGGGCTCGCGGGCCGCCACCCCGCGAGCTTCCAGCTGGGCCAGCAGGCTGGCGTGCTCGCCACCGGTGAGCTCCCCGTCCTCGAGGAGCAGATCGACCAGCTCCCGCTGGCGAGGCCGATAGGTCTCGACGAGCTCGTCGACGGGACGGTCCGAACGGGGCGCTGGGACGGTCGCGACCGCCGGTCCGAGAAGACCCTCGAGGTCGCGGACCAGCTCGTCCAGCGCGCGGGAGAGCTCCGACGGGGTCGGGCCGCCCGACTCCCCGTCGACGTCGAACGTGGCCGCGAGCCGGGCGACGGCGCCCGCAGGGCCGCGAGCCCCGATCGGGCGCTCGACGGCGAGCTCGATCTGGCGCCGCCGGGCGGGCACGGCGACCGACGGCCCCCTCGGGGAAAACGTACGCTCCGCCGGAAGAACGCCGCGGGCCACGGTCCAAGTTACACTACGTTAGTTGCTAAAAGGCGGTAACTATAAATTTGGTCCCTCGTTCGGTTCCGTCGAGGCCAGTTCGATGCGCGCCGAGGGGACCCGCCGTGCCGCGGAGGGGCCGGACGGATCGGACGAGAGCTGCGACCGGGAAGCGGAGCACGGGATCTGTCCCGTCCTCGCGGCGGTCGGGGTCATCGGGACCGAGTGGCGCCTCGCGATCGTCCACCGTCTGCTCGAGGGGCCCCAGCGGTTCAGCGAGATCCTCAAGTCCAATCCCCGGCTCAACGCGAAGACCCTCAGCGCAACGCTGAAGTTCCTCGAGGGCCAAGGGGTCGTTCAGCGGACCGTGGTGAGCACGCGGCCGTTCTCGGTCGTCTATTCGCTGACCGAGATGGGCCTCGGCCTCGCGCCGGCGGCCCGAGAACTGCGCGCCTGGGGGACCCGCTGGCTGCTCCCCCGTCGCCAGGCCGCCTTGCGGGCGACCGCCGGAGCGCGCCGCCCCCCCGTCATCGAGGGCGAGCTGCCCCGCCTCGCCGTCGCCGAGTCGAGCTCCCGCGGCAAGGCGTGATCCCGACGGGCCGAAACGCCCGCACGGGGAGCGTTCCGATCCCTCCCCGTCCGGGGTTCATGTAGCCCGGAGCCCGTGGTCCAACCGCAACCACCCAGGGAAGGCTCCCTCAGATCGCCGCAGGGGACGGTACCGCGTCTCGGGCGTGCGGGGCGCCTTCCCACCCCCCCTCAGGCTTCGTCCATCGTCCGGCGGGGGCGCTCGCCCCACGTCCCCTTCCGAGCTGCTCCGGCGTTCGATGCCCGGTCCGCTGACGTCGCTGCCTTCCGTGCGCCCGTTCGACCGTGAGGTCTGTCCCGGCGCCCTGACCGCTGACGACGTGCCGACCCCGACCGCCGTGGCCGTCCGAGCCCGCGCCGAGGGCGACCCCCGCCGGCGTCCGCTCGGCCCGCCCGCCCGAACCTCGGCCTGACCCTAGGCGACGCCCGGCCCCAGGGACCGTGGCCGCCGACCTTGAGCGAGGGCCCGGTCGGAGCTGTCGGATCGGTCCAGCGTCTCAGCGCACGAGGCCCCGTCCGTCGGCCGGCCAGCGTCGAACGATCTTCGCTCCGAACGGGGCGGAGGGTGTGAGCATGAGAACGAAAACCGAACGAAGGAGCGCGAACGCGCCACGCCAACCGATTCCCGCCGAACGTAGACCGGGCGAGACGTCCAGCGCCGGAGATCGCCCCGGGCTCGCGGACCCGCTGTGGTCCCGGAGAGCGAGGCGATGACCCACGCGCACGCGACGAGCTGCTTCCCGGCGCCGCAGGACCTCGGGCTCCGCGCCCGGCTCTACCGCGCCATCGCCCAGGAGGTCGCGGGGCTTCCCCGCGGGGGAGCCGTGCTCGTCGAGGCCTCGACGACCCTGGCCCGCCCGATCGTCACGGTCCGACCGTCGTCGGTCGCGGAGGCGGTGCTCACCTCCCCGACGTTGCGTCGTGGGGTCGAGGCGAACTCAGGGTCCGGAGCGATCGGCGCCCCGCCGACGGGCCAGCGATCGGCGCAGGTCGACCTGGTCGCGGTCCGACCGTCGTCGACGGCCCCCTCCGGCGCGGACGCGGGGGATCGGCCGGAGCCACGGGCCCTTCTCGCCCCGGGGGAGCGGCTGGACGCGCAGACGTTCTGGCTCTCGGGCCGAGGCGACGGAAGACTGTGGGTCGCCCGGAGGATCCGGTTCTCGTCGACCCCCGGCGAGGCTCTCGGGCTTAGGTTCGAGGCGATCAGCAGCGCTCTAGCCGGGGATTGGAGCCGCGCGACGGGCACCGTGGTTCGTCCGGTGCGACGTCGATGGCCGGGGGCGGACTGGGCCCGTGGCGCCAGCCGAGGGCTGCGACGGGACGCCTGGCTCCCGCTCTCGCCCGCCGCGGCCGATCGGCTGGCCGAGCCCTCAGGGTTCGGCTCCGTTCCGCAGGACGACGAAGACGACGGCCACGCCCTGGCCCTGGGAGCGTCCGGCGCGGGCAAGACGACGCACCTCGCCGGGCTCGCCGCGCGCACGATCCGCCGGGGAGGCACCGTGCTGGCGCTCGACCTCCACGGTGACCTCGCCCCGGCGATCCTCGGTCGCCTCCTGCCCGCGGAACGGGCACGCCTCGTCGCCGTCGACATCAGTGCGCGGCCCGTGGTCGGGATCGCGGCCCTGGCGGGCTCGGGAGATCGGGCCGCGGCCCAACTCGTGGCCGCCGTGAAGCGGCTCTCTCCGGACGGCACCGAGCTCTACTGGGGGTTCCGACTGGAGCGGATCTTCGACGCGTTCGTCCGCCTCGTCCAGGAGTCCGGAGGGACCCTCGTGGACGTGTACGCCCTGCTCACCGATGCCGACCGTCGGGAGGCGGCCCGCCTCGCCACCCGCACGCCGGAACTCGCGCGATTCCTGGACGAGCTCGGGCCGATCGTCCGCCGAACGCCGGAGTTCCTGTGGCCCGCCGCGGCACGTCTCGCGAAGGTCGTCCTGGTCCCGGAGCTCGCGGAGCTGCTGGCCCCTCGGGACGGAGGGCTCCCCGTCGAGGAGCTGCTCGACGCGGGCCGGTCCGTCCTGGTCCGGCTCCCGTTCAGCTCGGTCGGCCCCGAGGCGGCGTCGTTCGCCGGCTCGCTCGTCCTCGCTCGCTGCTACCTCGGCCTCGCCGGCCGTCGTGGGCCGACGGGTCGCCCGGCGCCGGTGCTCGTCGTGCTGGACGAGGTCCAGGGGTTGTCCCCTCGGCTCGTCGCGGAGATGCTCACCGAGGGTCGCAAGTTCGGCCTTAGGCTCGCCCTCGCCAGCCAGTACCCCGAGCGGCTGGCCCCCGAGCTGCGCCACGCCGCGGCCGGCGTGAGCCGCGACGTCGTCGCGTTCCGCGCGCCGAGGGCCAGCGCGGCGGAGGTCGGCGCCTGGCTCGGTCTCGGTCCCCTCGACGCCCAGCGGCTCCTCCCCGAGCTACCGGCCGGCCTCGGGCTCCGGCGAGCCCGGGGCGGCGGGGCCCTGGAGGTCGTACCCACGGAGGGGCCGGGGATCGAGGCGGCCGACGCGGTCTGGCACCGGGCGGTCGGACGCACCGGCGAGGAGTTCCCCACGACGCCGACCCCCGGCGACGCCTCCGTGGGCGAGGTCGACGAGCGGCTCCTGCTCGCCGTCCTCGCCGGCGAGGAGCTGGGCTGCCCGGTCCCGGTGGACCGGATCGTGCAGGCGGCGCTGCAGCTACCCGGCCCCGCGATCGATCCCGCGGTCGCCGGCGACCGGACGACGGGGATCGAGCGGGAGCGTCTGGCCGAGCGACGGTCGGACGGCTGGCGGCTCACGCCCGCCGGGGAACGCCGACTGGGCCTGCGGGCCACGACCGGGGCGAGCCGGGAGAGCGTCGAGCACCGGGCGCTCTTGCTGCGCTCCTTCCGCATCTTCGCCCGCCACGGGCATCGGCTGGAGATCGTCCGGCAGGGTCGCTTCGACACGACGCTCCCGGACGCCCGGCTCCGCCAGCTCTCCGATCGGGAGCGTGGCCTGACGCCGAGGGAGCTCGCGGACGCCATGGAGAGCGCTCGGCGCAGCTGGGCCTGGAGGTTCTTCGGGGGTCGGGACGTCCACGTGGAGGCCGAGGTCTCGGGCGCGCTGCGGCCGGCCCGCATCCGGCACGGCCTGCGCAAGGCCGCCGGTCGCGGGGCGTTCGCGCTGTTCGTGGTCGGCGATGCTGCCCGGGCGTCTCGGGTTCGGCGCACCCTACGCGCCGAGGGCGTCGGGATCGACCGCGCCCAGGTCTGGACGCTCCGGGAGGGAGCCGCCCGGAGCGAACCGACAGAGGGTAAGTCCCCGCAGGGGGTCGGCCGCCCGTGAGGGAGTTCGTGGCCGTGGACGTCGGGCCGCAGGGCCCGTCCGATCGCGGAGGGGCGCCCGCCCACCTCACGCTTCGGTTCCTCGGTGAGGTCCCGTCGGAGCGGAACGCGGCGATCGTCGCCGATCTCGAGGCCGCCGCGCGGGGAAGTGCGCCGTTCGCGCTCCGGCTCGAGGGCGTCGGGGCGTTCCCGTCGACCGACCGACCCCGGGTCGTGTGGGTCGGCGTCACGACCGGGCGCGCGGAGGTCGTCGAGCTGGCGCGGAGGGTCCAGGCCGCCCTCGAACCGGAGTTCGGGCGGGACCCCGGTGAGTTCGTCCCCCACCTGACACTGTTCCGCGTGCGAACCGCGTCGGACCGCGCGGCCGCCCGGGAGCTGCTCGCCGGGACCCGTCCTCCCCCGCCCCCGAGGGACGTGACGGTCGCCGAGCTCCTGCTGAAGGCGAGCACGCTCCTCCCCCGGGGGGCGACCCATCGTACCCTCCGCGCCATCCCCCTCGGCTCCTCCTCCACCTCGACCGAGTAGTCCCTCGGGGGGCCGGATCCCCTCGAGCTCGGGGCGCCGGATCATGGTTCCCGCACCTTCCGCGCTCCCGCGCTGGTGAGGGCGGAGGTTAAGCGGGCGGTGGCCCGTGCACCCTCGGCGCGCGCGACCCGACGCGGGCCGGGGGGTGGCGACGACGGTCGGGGCCGGTTGGGCGGTCGGCACCGCAGTGGCGGTGATGCTCCTCGCGGGGGCCGGCGGCTTCGCGGTCACCGGCGCCCAGGCCGCCGTAGGCTCGCAGGCGCTCCCGGCGAGCGCCCCGACGGGGACGTGCTCGTACGCCCTGCCTACCGCCGGGATCCAGGGGGTGCTCTCCGTCGAGGGGGGCCCCCTCGCCTCCGAAGGGGGCGACCGAGTTCCCCTGACGTACTCCTACGGGGTCGCCTACACCAACCGCTCCGCCGGGGGCGGCCCTGTGGTGGCCGAGGGGTGCCTCGAGCTGGAAGGGAACGTCACGACGGCGGCGAACGGATCGTTCGCGTTCGACCCGGCGCTGCCGGCGACGAACTGCACCGTCAGCAACCCCAGCGAGCTCTGCACGACGTACACCGGGACCTACGGACCGGTACCGATCGGCCCGGCCGACGGCGTGCCGGCGGGGTACGCCCTCTCCGTCTCCGGTTCGACCGGCCCGATCGCCGTCACCCTCGTGTACGAGCTCGCCTCCGTCCGCATCGACTCCGGCGCGGCGACCCTCACGACGTCCGTCGACGCGCCGACGACCCTCAATGCCTCCGTCTGGGCGGCGAACGGGAGCGCGAGCGACCTCTCCCCGACGTACACTTGGCTCCTCAACGGCTCCGGCTGGTTCGTCGACGGCGGGCTGCGCGGGCCGTCGCTCGTGCTGACGGCCGTCGCGGGCGCCTCCGTCGCCACCGCCACCGTGCTCGCGGGAGCGGTGGCCGACAACCTCTCGCTCGCGCCGGTGGAGGCGTCCGTCGATCTCGTCGCGGTCCCGACGCAGGTCCTGCAGGGGGAGACGAACCGGACCGCGCTCGACGTCGGCGATCCGATGGAGGTACTGCTGACCGCGATCGGGGCTGCCGGGTTCCCCTACTCGGCGACCGTGCAGCCCGGTCTCGGCGCCGCGAACATCACCACGGCCTGCGCGCCCGGGGCGCCGGACGACGGCAGCGTGACGGTGACCTGCCAGGCGAACGTCGCGTACCCGGGGGCGGGCGTCGCGCAGCCGACGGCGACCGTCACCAACGGCTACTCCGCGGCCGGTTGGACGTTCCCGGACGTGGTCGTGAGCCCGACCCCGGAGCTCGAGATCGCCCCTACCGCCCCCGCAGGGTACGTGTTCACGGCGATCCCGATCACGGTGACCGCGGTGAACGGCACGGGGACCGCCCCCTACGCCGAAGCGTGCGTCGTGCTCCCCAACGTCAGCTCGGCCTGCCGCGCGTCGCCCGGCCCCAGCTGGTCGTTCGTGCTGGTCGTGCCCCGAGCCGGCAACTTCTCCGCGACGGCCTCCGCCGTCGACGCCGAGGGCCAGAACGCCACCGTCCAGTTCCCGATCACCGTGGACCCTCGGCTGTCCGTCGGGACGCTCGTGCCGATCGGGGGGAACGCGACGGTGGGGGTTCCGCTCGAGCTCAGCGCGAACGTGAGCGGCGGCTTCGCACCGTTCCGCTACTGGTGGAACGTCTCCGGGTACGACGGGCCGCTCCTCACCGGGGTCCTCGCCGCCGACGGGCCCCTCACGGCGAGCTGGGCCCCGACGGCCGTGGCGGGCCTCGACGTCACGGTCACGGTCGTCGACGCGCGGGGCGCGCTCGCCTCGAGCACCCTCGCCATCGCCGTGGGGCCGGCGCCGGCCGTGCGCGTGGTGCCGGTCGCGGGGCCCCCCGCCGACGACCTGATCGTCGGCGACCCGGTGCCGCTCAGCTGGGCTGCGTTCGACCCCTCGGGCTCGCCCGATCCCTCGTTCGATGCCCCCGGGGTCCTCGAGCTCCGGTCGCCGGCCGGCGCGTTCGACGCCTGGGCGAACGCCTCCGGCGTCGGCGCCCTCACCCCGCTCGGCAACGACTCGTTCGGGATCCCCTCCTCGGGATGGGTCGGGGGGTACCTGAACCTCAGCATCGCGATCGCGGCCGCGACCGGGGTCGAGGTCGAGCTGGTCGGTCCCGGGCTCCCCGGTCCGGTCTCCCCGATCAACCTCACGTTCCAGCCGGACCGGGACCATCTGCGGCTGTTCGACCCGGAGGTGCTGCGCGCCGGCGGCCGTAGCAACGCCACCTTGTGGCGGGCCGAGGACCGGTACGGGAACCCCGTCCCCGGGGCCCGGCTCTCCATCGACCTCTCGGCCGGGGGAGCCCGGGATGTCGTCGGGGTCGTCGCGATCCCGCTGCCGGGGGGCGGTAGCGGGGTCTGGATCAACGTCTCGGCCCCGAGCGCCGCCGGAGGCGTGGTCACGGTCTTCGACGCCGCCGGCGACGAGGTCCTCGGCCCCCTTGCGTTCCCGCCGGCGCCGAGCGGGGCGTC
>JASIDM010000143.1 GCA_030044695.1 Thermoplasmata archaeon | reverse complement strand
CCGGGAAGAAGACGTCGTAGCAGACCTCGACCCCGAGCCGGCGTCCCCCGACCTCCACGGGCGGGCTGCGGTCCGCCGGCGTGAAGACGAGGCCCTCCTCGAACGGGCCGAACGTCGGCAGGTAGCGCTTCACCCGGCGAGCGACCGTGCCGTCCGGCGCGACGACGAGCGCGACGTTCTCGATCTCCCCCGGACGCCCCGCCGAGACGGTCGGGGCGCCGACGACGACCGTGGAGCGGGCCTCCCGCGCGAGGCGTCCGAGCTCGGCGAGCTCGGGGCCGTCCGAGCGCAGGGCGAGGGTCCGAAGCCGGTCGCCGAGGTGGTAGCCGCTCAGGAACAGTTCGGGAAAGACGATCAGCTCCCCCGGACCGGCCCGGACGATCTCGGCGAGCCGCGACAGGTTCCCCGCCACGTCCCCGGGCCGGGGCGCGAGCTCGGCGAGGGCGATCCGCATCAGTAGAAGTACCGTCGGACGGCCAGCAGGTAGACGAGCAGCACCACGAACAGCACGAACAGGATCGTGATGAACCCGGTGAAGAACAAATAGGCGGTCATCCCGAAGACGAGGACGATCGTCGTCCAGAGCGCCCAGGTCTCCTGCCGCCAGAGCGACGTCGCGACGGAGAGCAGGGCCGCGCCGACGATGATCAGGATCAACGCGCCGAACAGGTCGACCGCCGAGAAGATCTCGAGGCTCGTGGGCACCGCCGCCCCGAGCAGCTGGCCGAGGACGAACAGCACGGCGGCGAGGACCATGATGAAGCCGATCAGCCCGATCAGCACCGAGACGAAGGCGACGCCGACGGGCAGGCGGGGCCGGACCGGGGTCGGCGTCCACGCGGGGGGGAGGTGCCCGACCTCGAGGCCCGCCGCCCCCGTGGCGTCCGCCGAGGCTCCGCCGCTCATCGCCCGGAGGCCGACGAGCCCGGTCGCCGCAAAAGAGGCTTTCGTTCGAAGGGGCGGACGGGGGGCCCTCCCCGGCCTCCGGGGGCGGCGGCCGGCTCAGGAGACCCGCTCGGCGGCGCCCCGGGCGAGCCGTTCGAGCAGGCTCCGGTACGGGCCGGCGGGGAGCGGGGCGAGAGCGGCGACGGCCCGGTCGGCCCACTCCGTCGCGGCGCGGGCGGTCTCGGCGGGCGCGCCGACCGCCTCGCTGAGCTCGCGCAGCCGCAACAGATGCTTGGTCCGCTTGCGCCGCAGCTGGAACAGGTGCTCGAACTCCGCCTGCCGCCGCGGGTCGAGCCGGTGGTAGGCCTCCAGCGACAGCAACGTCGGGTTCCCCTCGCGGTAGTCGTTGAACAGCGGCTTCCCCAACAGGTCCGGGTCGCCGACGACGTCCAGCAGGTCGTCCCGGATCTGGAACGCGACGCCGAGCCGGTGGCCGTAGGCGGCGAGCGCGTCGACCGACGGCGCGGGCGCCTCGAAGATCTCCGCGACGGAGGCGAGGGCGGCGGCGATGATCGCCGCGGTCTTGCGCTCGACGACCCGCAGGTAATGCTCCCGCCCGCTGGAGAGGTCGAACTTCGCGCTCTCCTGCAGGACCTCCCCCTCGACGAGGTCGGCGCACGACTCCCCGCACCGCAGGATGATCGGCTTCGGGTACTCCGCCGCGAGCTCGAACGCCCGGACGAACAGGTAGTCGCCGGAGACGATCGCGAGCGGCACGCCGAAGGCGCGGGGCATCGACGGGCGTCCGCGGCGCGTCTCGGCGTGGTCGATCACGTCGTCGTGGACGAGCGTCGCGGTGTGGATCAGCTGGAAGGCGGCGGCGAGGGAGACGATCGGGCCGGTCGACTCCGCCCCGAGGGCGCGGGCCGCGACGGCCATCAGCAGGGGCCGGACCTTCTTGCCGCCGGTCGAGCAGGCGTACCGCGCCGCCTCAGAGAGGCGGGCGAACGTCGACCCCAGGACCTCCTGCAGCCGCCAGTCGACGCCCTCGAGGTCCCGGACGAGGGTCGGCAGCAGGGCGGCGAGCTCCTCGGAGGTCTCCCGCCCCAGCGTCCGCGCGACGAGGCTCTCCAGGGTCGGATCGAGCGTCTCCACGGAGGAGGCGGTCACGACGCGCCCCCGAGCCGGGCCGGCCAGCGGAGCCGCATCATCGCATCGAGACCGCGAGCCCCGATATAGCGCATCCCCAGCGCCAGGAGCGCGTCCGAGCCGGCGACGCGCTCGCCGAGCCGCTGGATCCGGGCCGCCCGCGCGAGCGGGGCGAACAGCGCCTGCCGCCACGCGGCATCGTACGCCGAGAGCGGCGCCTCGCCGCGAGCCGACCGCGCCGCGGCGACTCCGGCGAGGTGCCCGCTAAGGATCGCCGTGGGGATGCCGCCCCCGTTGGTCGCCATGACGAGGTTCGCCGCGTCCCCAGCGAAGGCGACGTCCCCGACCACGAGGCTCGGGGGCGGAGGGCCGATCGGCACCCACCAGGCGGTCCGCTCCCGCGCCGGACCGAGCCCCGAGCGCTGGAGGAACCGGTCCAGGAGGCGTCCGAGGCTCGTCCCGGCCGGGACCTCGGGCACGCCGAGGCCGACGTTGAGGTCGGCCGCCCGGGGGAAGCTCCAGGCGTACCCCCGGGGCGCCTCCTGCCCGAAGTGGAGCTCGATCGCCTCCCCGAGGGGACCGTCGGCGGTCGCCGTGATCATCCGGTACATCGTCCGCGCC
>JASIDM010000142.1 GCA_030044695.1 Thermoplasmata archaeon | reverse complement strand
CTGCACCTCGGACGCCTCGGCCACCGGTTCAAGTGGACCCGGGCCTACGCCCTGAAGAAGGCCGCCGACCGCTCAAGCGCCGCGGCGGCGCCTTCGGGAGCGCCCGCACGGGCCGCCGCGGGCCGGGCCCGGACCACGCCGGCCCCGGCCGCCGGGACGGGCGCTAAGGCGTCGTCCCCGGCCCCCGTCGAGGCTCCGGCGAAATCCTCGAAGTCGAAGGCGCCCGCCAAGGGCTCGGCCCCCTCGGAAACGCCTCCCGCCAAGCGCGCCCCCAAACCCCCCAAGGCCAAACCCGAGCCGACCTCGGAAGCGGCGCCCGCGACGGACGACGCCTAGCGACGGGGTTCGAACCCCCGGGCCGAGGGGGCGTGCCGTCCGCCGCGGACCGGCGCGCGTGGAACGCAATCCGTAAGCCCCCAGCTCCGCCGGCGGTGTCGTGGGCTCGGGAACCCCCTGGACGACGCCCTCCGAGCTCGCGGAGCACGAATTCTGCCCGAGAGCCCTCCACTACCATCGTACGCGGGAGGCGCCGACGTCGCGCTCGGCGGTCGCCGGCACGACGTTCCACCGGCGCCAGCTTGGCGCCGAGCGGTGGAGGTCGGACCATCCGGGATGGGGATGGGTCGCCCTCGCCGCGGGGGTGACGCTCGTCGGGGTCGCCCTAGCGATCCTCGCCCGATGACGCTCGAGCTGCTCACCCTCGCGGTGCTGGCGATGGGCGGCCTCCTCGCGGCGGGCGGCATCGTGTCGCTCCGGCGGGGCCGCCGGGATCGACGGCTCGGCGTCCTGGTCGCGGTCGACGACGGACGCTCCGCGACGCTGCGGTCCGAGCGGTACCGTCTCGCCGGTCGGCCGGATGCGCTTCGGCGCCGTCCCGACGGGTCGCTCGTCCCGGTCGAGCTGAAGCATCGACCCGCCCCGCCTCGTGGGCCGTTCCCCTCACACCGGGTGCAGCTCGGGGCCTACTGCCTCCTCGTCGAGGAGACGACCGGTCGAGCCCCGCCGTTCGGGATACTCCGATACGTCGATCGCGAGGTCGTGGTCCCGTGGGACGCCGCGTTGAGGGCGCGCGTGCTGGCGACCCTGGCCGGCGCGACCCGAGCCTACGACGGTCGGGCGGACCCCGCGCCCGCGAAGTGTGCCGGGTGCGTGTGGTCCCCGCAGTGCGACGCTTCGCTGGCGGGGAGCGTCCGCGGCTTCCGCTGAGCCGCGGGGCCGACGTCGGCGCGGGGGAGCGACCCGACCGACCTCGAGGGCGGCGGCGGGCGCCAACGCTTTACCCGAACGCCCGGCTCGAGGCTCCGATGCCGGAAGGGAACGTCGAACGGACGCTCGTCGTCGTGAAGCCGGACGGCGTCCGCCGAGGGCTCGTCGGGGAGATCGTCGGTCGCCTCGAGCGCAAGGGATTGAAGCTCGTCGCGGCGAAGACGCTGCGGGTCGCCCCCGAGCTCGCCCAGCGGCACTACGCCGAGCACCACGGCAAGCCGTTCTATCCCGCCTTGATCCAGCACATCACCTCCGGGCCGGTCGTCGCGCTCGCCATCGAAGGCCGCTCGGCGATCGCCGTGACGCGGCTCCTGCTCGGCGCCACGAACCCTCAGCAGGCGGCTCCGGGGACGATCCGGGGCGACCTCGCGCTCGGCCTCACCCCGAACCTGGTGCACGCGTCGGACTCCGCCGAGTCCGCGAGCCGAGAGCTCGCGCTCTACTTCGCCCCGGAGGAGTACCTCGCCTACGCGCGCGTCGGCGAGGAGTACTTCTAGGCCGATGGGCCGGTCGGCCGCGGCCGGGGTCCGGGCGCTCCTCGCCGGGGACCTGGTCGTCCACCCGACCGACACGCTCTACGCGCTCGCCGCCCGCGCGCAGGACCCGGCGGCGGTCCGCCGCCTCGTGCGCGCGAAGGGACGGCCGGACGGCAAGCCGCTGTCGGTCGCCCTCAGCTCCATCGAGGAGCTCGAGCGTTGGGGGCGGCTCGCGCCGCCGGCCCGGCGGTTCGTCCGGGACGGGCTGCCCGGGCCCTACACCGTGCTGCTGACCCCGACGCCGGAGGCTCGGCGCCGGCTGGCCCCCGAGGTCGCTGGCGGAGCGACGATCGGGGTGCGGGTGCCCGCCCATCCGCTCGCCCGGGAGCTGGCGCGCCGGGCGGGGCCGATCGTGGCGACGTCCGCGAACCCGAGCGGGGCCCCCCCGACGCGCGATCTCGAGGCGGCCCGGCGTGCCTTCGGGTCCACCGTCGCCGCCTACCTGGACGATCGACCCCGCCCGAGCGGGACGCCATCGCGCCTGATCGACCTCACGGGCTCCCGGCCCCGGGAGGTCCCGCGTCGATGACCGGCGCTCCGGTCCCCGCCGACGAGCTCGCCGGCTGGCGACAGGCGGCCCGGATCGCCGCGGGGGCCCGCGAGCTCGGCGTCCGACTCGCCGTCCCCGGCGCCCGGCGGCGGGAGATCGCCGAGGCGATCGAGGCGTTCGTCCGCGAACGCGGGGCCGAGCCGGCGTTCCCGGCGAACCTCTCCCGGAACCACGAGGCGGCCCACTACACGCCCGACGACGCCGACGAGGAGCGGCTGAACGTCGGCGACCTGCTCAAGGTCGACGTCGGGGCGCATCTGGACGGGGCCGTCGCGGACACGGCCGACACGGTCGAGGTCGGAGGGGGCCAGCGGCACGCCCACCTCGTCGCGGCCGTCCACGAGGCGCTCGCGGCGGGGGTGCGCGCGGTCCGTGCCGACGGGCCGGTGGACGACGTGAGCCGGGCGGTGGCGGGGGCGATCCACGCGCGGGGACTGAAACCGATCCGCGACCTCACCGGCCACTCCATCGAACGGTACGTCCTTCACGCCGGCAAGGCGATCCCCAACGTCCCGGGCCTCAGCTCGGACCGGTTCGAAGAGGGCGAGATCGTCGCGATCGAGCCGTTCGCGACGAACGGCGAGGGGCGGATCGCCAACGGCCCGTTCGGCCACATCGTGAGGTTCCGACGCCCACCGCCGGCGGACGACGCGGAGCTCGGGCGGCTCTACGGCCGGTTCCGCACGCTGCCGTTCACCGGGCGGTGGGTGCGGACGCCCCCGGAGCGGGCGGCCCTGGAGCGGGGCCGCCGCCTCCTGCAGACCTATCCGGTGTTCCTCGAGCGCGCCGGCGGCCTCGTGGCCCAGGCGGAGCACACCGTGCGGGTCGGTGCGACGGGGGCCGAGGTGCTGACCGTCGCGCGCTGACCGGGCGACCGCCCGCGGTCGGCTCGCCCGCGTCCGGGCGGGCCGTGCGCCGAGCTCGCGCCCTCGTCAATCGCCGTCTCCGCAAAGGATAATGAGGACGGTCTCCGGTCGAGGGTCCACGGATGGCCGAGAGCGCCCCCGCCCCCTCCGTGCCCGGCCGGGTTCCCCGCAAGCGCCGGGCGGCGACCGCCGAGGAGCTGGCGGACCAGCGACGGGAGGGGCAGACCGAGCGGCTGGGGCACCGGGCCCTGGAGCTCTCCCGCTTCTACGCCGGCAAGATCGAGACGGTCCCGAAGGTCCCGGTGCGCTCCCTGCACGACTTCTCGATCTGGTACACGCCCGGCGTGGCCGCGGTCTCCCGGGCGATCCACGAGAACCCGGAGCTCGCCTTCGAGCTCACCGGACGGTGGAACACCGTCGCCATCGTCACGGACGGCTCGAGGGTCCTCGGGCTCGGCGACATCGGGCCCCGGGCGGCGCTGCCGGTGATGGAGGGCAAGGCGCTCCTGTTCAAGTACCTCGGGGGGGTCGACGCGATCCCCATCCCCATCCAGGTCAGCAGCCCGGACGAGTTCTTGGCGACGGCGGAGGCGATCGCCCCGGCGTTCGGGGGGATCAACCTCGAGGACATCGCCTCGCCGAAGTGCTTCGGGGTCCTGGAGGAGCTCTCCCGTCGCCTGGAGATCCCGGTCTGGCACGACGACCAGCTCGGCACCGCGGCGGCGACGGTCGCCGGGCTCCTGAACGCCTTGCGCGTCACCGGCCGCTCGATCCGCGAGATCCGGACCGTGCTCCTCGGGGCCGGTGCGGCGAACCTCGCCACGGCCCGCCTCCTCCTCGCCCTCGGCCAGGACGCCGGGACCCTCTCCCTGGTCGACCACAAGGGGATCCTCGACGCCGAACGGCACGACGTCGACGAGCTGTCGGTCCGCCACCCGTGGAAGTACCGGCTCGCCCTCACGACCAACGGCGGGGGGCGCACCGGTGACCTCGCCCGGGCCGTCGAGGGGGCCGACGTCCTCATCGCGGCCTCGACGCCGGTGGCGGGCACGGTGCGGCCGGACCACGTCCGCGCCATGGCCCCGAAGCCGATCGTCTTCGCCCTCGCCAATCCGGTGCCCGAGATCTGGCCGGACGTGGCGAAGAGCGCGGGCGCGGCGATCGTCGCGACCGGTCGCAGCGACTTCCCGAACCAGGTCAACAACTCGCTCGTCTTCCCCGCGGTGTTCCGGGGGGTCCTGGACGCCCGAGCGCGGTCGATCCCGGACGAGATCGTCCTGGCGGCCGCCCGCGAGCTGGCCCGCGGGGCCGAGCGCGAGGGGGTGGGGCCGGGGCACATCCTCCCGACGATGGAGGAGGCCGAGGTCTTCCCCAGCGTCGCGGCGGCCGTCGCGGACGCGGCGGTCGTCGCCGGGGTCGCCCGGCGGCGCCACTCCCACGAGGAGTTCCTGGAGCGCGCCCGGGCGCTGATGGCCCGACCGGCGCACCTGGTCCGGGCCCTCGCGCGCGGGGGGCTCACCCCGCCCGCGCCCCGCGGCCCGGTCGGCC
>JASIDM010000017.1 GCA_030044695.1 Thermoplasmata archaeon | reverse complement strand
CGGGAGGCCGTGACGAGCAGGACGGGCTCCGAGCGCTTGAGCCCCTCGGCCAGGAACGCGTAGAGCAGGATCTCCTTGCCGACGAACGCCGGGCCGACCAGGGCGGTGTGGCTCTTCGGGGGGAGCCCGCCGAGGAGGAGGTCGTCCAGCCGCGGCGTGCCGGTCGGAAGGCGATCCGCGTACTTCCTCCCCGTCTGGGGGGCGAGCGTTCCCGCGTCGGCCGTCGTCGTCTCCTGGGCGCCCAGCACCGGGCGTCCTCGGCGGCCGCGGGAGCTCCGGGACGGCCCGCTGTCCGGGCCGGCCCGGTCCGCCGCGGCGATGGCGAGCAGGCCGGCGAACGGCAGGTCCCCTTCGACGCCGGCGCCCTGCCGCCGGAGGCTCACCTCGGCCTCGTCGGCGTCGACGGACCGTTCGCGGAGCACGATCTCGCCCTCGCGCCGGTCGAGCTCGGCCGACGTCGTCTTGAGGCGGGTCTCCCGATCATTGAGCGATCGCTCCCGCTCGGCGAGGGACTTCGTGCGGCCGTCGACGTCCGCGCCCTTGCGGGCGACGTCGACCTGCTGGCGTCCGACCTCCTCGAGGCGCTGCTGATAGTCCCGGGCGGCGGTCTCGAACTGGAGCCGGCGTTCGTCGGCCGCCTTGAGCCGGTCCTGGAGGTCGGCCTCCCGCTGCGACAGGGCCGACTCCCGGGCGGCGAGATGCGCCTGCCGCTCGGCGATCTGGCGGAGCGCCCCCTCGGCGACCTTCGCCTGCTCGGCGACCTCCTTGGCCCGCCGGCCGAGCTGGACGTTCTGCTCGTCCAGGAGGCTCTTCAGATGCTGGACACGGAGCTCCCGGGCCCCGAGGTCCTGCCCGGTGGCGGTGATCGTCGTCCCCGTCGCGGGGGCCCCGGGCCGCTCCCGCGCCGCCACGGCTCCCTCTCGGCGCAGCAGGTCGGCGGTCTTCCCGTCGACCTCCTTCAGGCGGGCGGCGAGCCTCGCCTCGCCGTCGCGCGCGGCCGCCTCCCGACGGTCCAGGACCTGCGTCCGCTGGGCGACCTCCACCTCCCGCCGGGTCAGCTCCCCTTCCTTGTGGGCGAGCCGCTCCTCGCGGGCCGCCACCTCGGGGGTCTGCCGACCGAGCTCGGCCGTGCGGACGTCCAGCGCCTTGCGTTGCTCGTCGATCGTCGCGGACTGCGAGCCGAGGGCCGCCACCTTCCCGGCGAGCTCCCGCTCGCGGGCGGCGAGGGCGTCGGCCCGGGCGTGGTCCTCCTCCTCGAGCTTCTCGAGCTCCGCCACGCGGGCGTCGTGGGCGTCGCGGGCGCGCCGGAGCGACCCCTCGGTCGCCTCGGCGTCGGCCTCCCGCTTGACGAGGGCGGCTTCCCGGTACCGGATCGCCACGTCGCGCTGCTTCAGCTCGTCGGCGAGACGGGCGATGCGGTTCTGTCCGGTGGCGACGAGCGCCTCCTCGTGCGGGCCGGTGCCGCTGGAGAGAAGGTGGAGGAACGAGCCGCTCGTCTGGTACAGGACGGCGGAGATCAGGAGGGCGACGGCGAGCGCCTCGGAGCTCGCCCGGGTCGCCGTCGAAGGGAGGTAGACGAGCGCGGCCGTGGCGATCGGCAGCACCGCCGTGAGGGCGCTGGTCCACTGCCGGGCCCCCCACGGGGTCCAGGAGGCGACGACGCCCAGGAGGGCGGCGCTGATCCCGACCAGGGCGAACGGGAACAGCAGCGGGTAGATCGCGAGGTGGCCGAGCGGCCCCGCGCCCGCCAGCCGGGCCCCGTACAGCACGAGGAGCACGACGTTGAGGGCGAAGGCGCCGACGCTCGTCGCGAAGTGCGGCTCCCAGGGCCACATCTGGAACGCCTCCCACTTCGTGGCGAGCCCCACCCCGGCCACGGCGAGGCCGCCCGCGATCACGACGGCGAGGTAGAATGAGTGCTCGAACGCGACGAGGCCGGTCTGCGAGCCCGTCAGCGACGGCAGGGTCGGCACGAGGAACAGCAGGGCGAGGGCGTCCACGGCGAGGAGCGCCGAGACGACGACCGCCGAGAGGTGGGAGGCCCGGCCGATCCGCAGCTGCAGGAGCGCCTCGCGCTTGGCCGTCTCCAGGTCCTCCGGCTCGACGGCCGTGCCCTTCCAGGGGGGCTTCCCGGCGACGGGTCGCTGCCCCTTCTTCGGCATGTCACCTCAACGAGGTCGGCACCCCATCAAAATCGTTCGCATCGCGCGGCGGTCGACGCGCCGCGATAAGGACCGCGGCCGCCCGTGGCCATCGCTCCGGCCACCCGCCGACCAGTTCCTCGAGGTCCCGGAGCCGACCCCAGGCCCTCGGGTCCCGGGCGACCTCCTCGATCCGCTCCGGATCCGGGCCGAGGACCGGGGCGACCGCGACGGTCTCTTCGCGACGCCAGCCGGCACTGGCCCAGCGCGCGGTGAGCTCGGCGACCGTCCAGCGGCGGAACGACGTCGGCCGGTGCCGGGCCGGCTCCGGCTCGAACCCTTCGCGGAGAAGGCGGGGAAGGACCGCGGCCGGGGGGGCGGCGAGGAGTCTCCGCACCGCCCCCAGGGGGAGACGGGCGAGATACCGGGAGCGCTCGCCCGGTCCCGGGGCGATCTCCACGAGCAGTAGGCCACCGGGGGCCGTGAGGCGCTCGGCCGACTCCAGCAGGTGAGGCCCCGAGCTCGCTTCGAAGCCCAACGCGTTGCCGACGAGCGCGACGACCGCGAACGCTCCGTCGGGGAACGGGGGGCGGGCGGCGTCCGCCTGGACCGAGGTGACCCGGTGGCCGTCCGGCGAGCCTCCCGGAGGCCCGAGCTCGCGCCCCACGACGAGCATCTCCCGCGAGAGGTCGACCGCGATCGTGGTCGCGCCAGGGCCGCCGAGGAGCGCGGAGAACCGACCCGGTCCGGCGCCGATGTCCAGGCTCCAGGCGCCGTTCGCGGCGTGGCGGAGCAGGAACCGCTCCCGAAGCTGGCGGAACAGCTCGCGCTGGGCGGTCCCCTCGTACCGCTGCCACTCCCGCAGGGCGCGCTCCCGATCGAGCTGCAGGAACCTCGTGTGCGCCGGGGAGGCGGCCGGCGCCGCCGGGTCGGGGGCGGCTCGCCGCCGGTCTCGGCCGGGCGGCTTGCGTGCTCTCCGCGGAACGGACCCCACGCGCCTGGCCTCGAGCCCCTTCCTCGGGGAATGCGCCGAGCCGCCTTTATAACCCGACCCCCTTCGCCCCGTGGGTTGCGATGCCGTACTACGAGTGCCCCAAGTGCGGGGGCGGCTACGTGATCGACGTGCCCCCGAGCGCCCGGCCGGTCTGCGACCGGGACGGCGCCCGGCTCAAGCGGGCGAGCGACGCCTCCTACGAGCGGAACGCGCGCGAGGACTGACGGGTAGGTCATGGCGGCGACGCCGCCGCGGCTCGGTCCCCTGGTCCGGCGGGCGGTGCATCACGGGGCGGCCCTGTGGCTCGCCGGCTCGCTCCTGTTCATCGTCGCGATGATCGTCGTCCAGCTCGCCTGGACCGGGTCGCCGGCGTACAGCCTCCGCAACAACTACATCAGCGACCTCGGCAACACCCACTGCGGCCCCTGGCCGAACGCGAACTCCGCCGATCTCTGCTCTCCGTGGCACGACGTCTTCAACGGGGCCGTGATCGTCCTCGGGATCTTCGTGATCCTCGGCGCCATCCTGGTGCGCAGCGGGTTCCCGTCCCGCCGGAGCGCCTCGGTCGGCCTTCTGCTCACCATGATCGCGGGCGCCGGGGCGATCGGCGTCGGCGTCTCGCCGGAGAACGTCAACGGCACCGTCCACTCGCTCGCCTCGCTCGTCGCCTTCGCCGTCGGGAGCCTCGCCCTCCTCGTGCTCGGCTTCGCGATGTTCCGCGACACGCGCTGGGACGGCTTTCGGGCCTACACCCTGTTCTCGGGGCTCCTCGGGCTCGTCGCGACGATCCTCTTCTCGGAGGGGACCGACCTGGGCCTGGGGGTCGGCGGGATGGAGCGACTGATCGTCGCGCCGCTGTTGCTCTGGCTGATCGTCGCCCCGATCCACCTGCTGCGGATCCCGCAGTACGCTCCCCACGCGATCCCCCACGGCGGGGGCGGGTAGCTTCCGGCCCCCGACGGTCAGCGCTCGGGGCGCTCGCCGGCGATCTGCTCGCGGATCTGCTCCACGACCTCCGGGTTGGCCAGGGTCGTCACGTCGCCGGGTTCTCGACCGTTGGAGAGCCCGGCGAGCACGCGCCGCAGGATCTTGCCGGATCGGGTCTTCGGCATGTCCGGCACCACGTGCACCCGGCGAGGGCGCGCGATCTTGCCGATCGCCGTCTCGATCGCCCGGGCGACGCGGCGCCCGACCTCGTCCGGCGGCACGGTGACCCCGGGCCGGAGGGCGACGTAGACGTCCGGGACCTTGCCCTTGAGCTCGTCCGCCACCGGCACCGCCGCGGCCTCGGCGACCTCGGGGACGGCGAGGCAGGCGGACTCGATCTCCTTGGTCCCCAGGCGGTGGCCCGCCACGTTGATCACGTCGTCGACGCGCCCGAGAATCCGGACGTAGCCGTCGGCGGCGATCAGGGCGGCGTCACCGGCGAAGTACGGCCAGTCGCGCCAGTCCCGGCTCTCGGGATCGCGGTTGTACTTGCGGAAGTACTGGCGCACCAGCCGGTCGGGGTCGCCCCAGATCGTCTGCATCAGCCCCGGCCAGGGGGCCCGCAGGCAGAGGTTGCCGGCCCGCCCGGTGCCGGGAGCGATCTCGTGCCCCTCCTCGTCGAGCACCACGGGCCGGATGCCGGGCGCTCCCGGCCCGCAGCTTCCCGGCTTCATCGGGTGGATCGCCGGCCAGGTCGAGCAGAGGATCCCCCCGGTCTCGGTCTGCCACCAGGTGTCGACGACCACGGCGGTCCCCCGGCCGACCTCGCCGTGGTACCAGCGCCAGGCCTCGGGCTCGATCGGCTCGCCGACGGTCGCGAGCAACCGGAACCGCAGGTCGTGCTGACGCGGCCGCTCCGGTCCGAGGCGGCGGAGCTGTCGAATCGCGGTCGGCGAGGTCTGGAAGACCCGAACGCCCAGCCGCTCGGCGACCCGCCAGGGCCGCCCGGGGTCGGGATGGGCCGGCACGCCTTCGTAGACGACGGTGGTCGCCCCGAGCGCGAGCGGTCCGTAGACGATGTAGCTGTGGCCCGTGATCCAACCGATGTCCGCGAGGCACCAGTAGACATCGCCCGGATGAAGGTCGAGGACCGCGCGGGCGGTCCCGGCGACGTAGGCGAGGTAGCCCCCGGTGGCGTGCTGGCACCCCTTGGGGCGGCCGGTCGTCCCGCTCGTGTACATCAGGAACAGCGGGGCGTCCGACGGCTGGGCGACCGCCGGCACCGAATGCCCCGCGTGCCGCGCCACCGACGCCCGCGCGTCGAGGTCCCGGCCCTCGACGAGGGGCACCTCCGACATCCGACGGTCCGCGTAGCGGCGCCAGACGAGGACCCGCTCCGGGGGGTGCCCGCCCTGCTCGGCCGCGGCGAGCGCGGGGGCGAGGTTCGCCAAGTGGTCGACCGGACGGCCGGCGCGCCAGTAGCCGTCCATGGTGACGAACAGCCGGCTGCCGCAGTCCGCGCTGCGGTGGCCGGCGGCGTCCCCGCTGAACCCGGCGAAGACCACCGAGTGCACGAGACCGAGCCTCGCGCACGCGAGCATGGTGACGGGGAGCTCGGGGACCATCGGGAGGTGGATCGTGACGCGGTCGCCGGTCCGCAGTCCGAGGTCGTCGCGCAGGACGGCAGCGAGCTCGCCGACCCGGCGGCCGAGCTCGGCGTACGAGACGGAGACCGTCGGTTCCGACTCGGGCTCGGGGACGAAGACGATCGCCGCCTGGTCCCCCCGCTCGGCCAGGTGGCGGTCGACGCAGTTCTCGGCGGCGTTCAGGGTGCCGCCGACGTACCAGCGGTAGAACGGCGGCCGGCTCGCGTCGAGGACCGAGGCGAAGGGGGTCCTCCAGCGTAGGAGGTCGGCGTACTCCCGGAAGCACTCCGGGAACCGGTCGGGCGCGAACCGCTGCGCGGCGGTCGGGTCGCCCAGGTTCGCCTGGCGGACGAACTCCGCCGGCGGGGCGACGTACGCCTCCTCCCCCCAGTGGACGGCGATCTCGGACTCGCTGAGGTCCGGGCTCGGCTCCCCCGGCGACGATCGGCGGGGACCCGGTCCCATGGCGGGCTCCAACGACGGTCCCCGGTCGATTACGGTTTCGCGCCGGTCGAACCGCTCCACCCCCTCGCCCGGGAACGGACGCCCGGCGATTCCGGAGGCTCGGGCGGCCCTCGAACGCTTAAAGGGACCCCATACCTGCTACGCCCTCGGAGCCTCATGCCCGGGACGGGCGCGTCGCCCGAGCGAACCGAGAAGACGGTCCACCTGAGGATTGACCCGAATGACGAGTCGACGACCCTCGAGGACGTCCTCAGCCGGATCTCGGAGCTCCAGCGCAAGCACCCGGACCGCGAGGTCTTCTTCGACGGGGACGAGTACGCCATCTGCTCCCGGCCCAAGCGACCGAAGGCGGCGGCCGTCCACTAGCGCGGCCCCCCTCGGCTCCCCGTTGTTCGTCCTGAACCTGAAGACGTTCCCGGGGGTGCTGGGCCCGCGGGCCATCGCCTTCGCCCGAGAGCTGGAACGCGCCGGCCGAGCGGCCGGGGTCGCCGTCGCGGTCGCCCCGCCGACCCCGCAGCTCGAGACCGTCGCGGGCGGCGTGCGGATCCCGGTGCTCGCCCAGCATGTCGACGCCGGCCTGGCCGGACCGTCCACCGGGTTCGTGCCGGTCCGATCGATCGTCGCCGCGGGGGCTCGCGGCAGCCTCGTCAACCACTCCGAGCATCCGGTCGCCCCCGACGCGGCGCGCGCCGCCGTCGCCGAGCTCGGGGCGGTCGGGCTCAGCGCGGTCGTGTGCGCCCCGACGCCCCGCGCGGCCCGGAACCTGGCGGCGGCCAAGCCGCCCTATGTCGCGATCGAGCCGCCGGAGCTCATCGGGGGGCGGCGCGCAGTGTCGACCGCCCGGCCCGCCGTGATCGGGGAGGGGGTCCGGGCCGTGCGAGCGGTGTCACCGAGGACCCGGGTCCTCTGCGGCGCCGGCATCCACGACCGCGACGACGTCCGGCGGGCGCTCGAGCTCGGCGCCGAGGGGGTCCTGGTGGCCAGCGCCGTGGCCCTCGCGCCACGGCCCCGAAGGGTGCTTCAGGACCTGCTCGCGGGCTTCGACGAGCGACCGTCCAGGCCCTGACGCGTACGGGCCACGCGGTCCGACACGCGATGCCGAGGCGCTCGCGCGCCTCAGCAGGCCTCGCTGACGGCGCTCCCCCCGAGGATCTCGGTGCCGTTGGTGGCGTAGAGTTCGTCGGCCCAGTACAGCCCCGATCCCGAGGTAGCGTAGACCCCGCAGGTCGTGTACCCGACGATCCAGTACGGCCCAGCCTGGAGGAGGACCTGGCTCACCCCGGAGTGGCCGGCGAGGAAGGAGGAGCCTCCGTTCGCGTTGGCGACCCCGACCGCCACGGAGGAGTCCACGGCCGAGGACGGGATCGCTCCGAACTCGGTCTCGGTGCCGACGCAGACGCCGGTGACGATCGCCATCGGTTCGGCCGTCAGGCTCCCTCCCGGTAGCTCGTAGACGATCGCGATCAGGACGGCGCTGGACGCGTTGACCGAGACCGCGAACCAGAACCCCACGGCCCCGGCGGTGGCATTGCTCGGGGTTGCCGGCGCGGCGAACGACGCCGACGAGGCCCAGTCCGTCGTGCAGCCGGCGAGACCGAAGCCGCCGGCGGAACCGCTGCCGGAGACCCCTTGGTCCGTTCCGATGCCCTCTAGGGCGTACAGCGTCCAGGGCCCGTCCTGCGCCGACGACTGGGCGGTCCGGGCCGCCCCGACGGCCGCGCTGTAGAGGATCGGCGTTCCGACGACCCCGTTCGTCACGCTGGTCGAGGCCGCGGGACGGAACGTGCCGGCGAGGATCAGGAGCACGGCGACGACGATCACCGCCGCGACGCCGACCCCCGCCGCGATCCACAGCCCCGTGCGGCGAGAGCGCGGCGGAGGCTGTCCGTACGTCGGTTCCAAGCCCAGCGGCGGCGGCGCCCAGGCGGGCGGCGCGGCCGCGGCGCCCGCTGGGCCCGACGCTCCGTAGCCGAACCCGCTCGGGGGCAGTGCTGGGCCAGGTTCCGATGGGGCAGGTCCCGACCCGCTGGGGCCCATCCAGGGCGGCGCGACGGACGGGGAGGGCCAATCGGCCGACGGCGGCGGTTGACGGGGGGCCGGTGCCGGCGGGAACGCGGGTCGGAGCGCTGGCGCTCCGGGGGCCGACGGAAGCTGACCCGTCGGGGCCACGCCGGGAGCCGGAGCCGCGGGGGTGAGCGGCGGCACGGTGGTCAGAGGTCGGCCAGGCGACGTCGGAGGGAACGCGGGAGGGCCCCCGGCCGGAGCAACCGGCGTCGGGGATCTCGGCGGTGAGGACGGGGAGAGTCGCGACGGCGCGGCCACGCTGGGAATGTACGGGACGGTGGGGGTCGACGGCGGAGCCACCGGTGGAGGGACGCGTTGCGCGGGCGCAGGTACCGGAGCACGCGCCGGAGGGGACGCCGTGATCCCTCGAGGACGTGCGACGACCCCGAGGCGCGTCCCGCAGTGAGGGCAGATCACGCGCGTGCCGCGAAGCAGCCGGCGACAGCCTGGACAGTAGACCGCTCCGCCTCCCGCGCCGGTCATGGTGCAGGGAACGCGACCGCGAGAACGCTGGCGCGCGGGTCCGAGTTGCCTCTCGCCGAGATCGACCTCTCGGGGGCGCGCATGGCGGACGCGTCCCCCACGGCGGCTCCCCAGATGAGGTTTCGGTGATTCCCGGGCGCCGATCCTCGGGGGAGGCGTCGC
>JASIDM010000141.1 GCA_030044695.1 Thermoplasmata archaeon | reverse complement strand
CGGCGGGGGGCCCAGCGGACCCCGTCCAAGAAGTTCCAGGACTTCCTCCAGGGGGTCGTCACCACGGCGACCAGCGGCGGCCAGCTGAAGCCGTACTTCCTGCTGAAGGCCGAGCAGTTCGAGCGCGAGCACAAGCTCGAGGTCCAGCAGCGGGTCGAGACGATGGGGCTCCTCGCGGAGACGTTCGTCACCGTCGTCGTGGCGTTCCCGCTGTTCCTGGTGATCATCATCGCCATCTTCGCCGTGATCGGCGGCGGCGGGGTGTTCCTCCTCAACATCCTCTGGGCGATCGTCCTCGCCATGATCCCGCTGTCGCAGCTCGGGTTCATCTTTTTCATGTACTCCCTCGCCCAGGAGATGGTCTAGGGATGGCGACGACCAACGCGCCGGCGTCGCTGCGGAGGATCCGCTCGCTGTCGGTCGCGGCGCCGCAGAAGACCGTCCTCACCCGCGAGCTCACGGCCCTGATCGTCGGCGGGGTCGTCGGCGTCATCCTCTGGATCGTCGGCGCGCTCGACTACGCCGGGACGGTGCACATCCTGTTCCGTCCGGGCGAGCCGACGGGCACGAACCCCCTGCTCGACTTCTTCTGCCTCGGGCTGATCTGCCTCATCGGACCGTACGGCTTCCTCGAGACGGCCCGCCAGCGGCGGATCGCCAAGATCGAGGACCGCCTGCCGGACTTCCTGCGCGACGTCGCCGAGGCCGGCCGGTTCGGCATGACGCTCTCGGACGCGATCGTCGTCGCGAGCAACGGCCGCTACGGCCTCCTCACCGAGGAGATCAAGCGGATGGCCAGCCAGCTCGAGTGGGGGGTGCCGGTGGCGACCGCGCTCCGCCTGTTCGAGGAGCGGGTCCCGACGCCGCTGGTGCAGCGGGTCGTCTCGATCATCACCCGCGCGAACGAGGCCGGAGGGAACGTCGCGGACGTCCTGTCGATGGTCGCCCACGACACCCGCGAGGCCCAGCTCTCCGACCAGTCGCGCCGGATCTCGATGCTCACGTACGTGACGGTGATCTACATCGCGTTCGCCGTCTTCCTCGTCACGATCTACATCATGGCGGCCGTCTTCCTCCCCCAGATGATCAAGGCCGGGGAGAGCGTCGGCTCCACCGGGCTCGCGACGGCCGTCACCCTGCAGTACGCCTACATCCCGGTGCTCTTCCTCGCCTTCCTGGTCGCCGTGATCGTCCACGCCGTCGGCGACGGGATCATGGCCGGGGTCCTCTACAACGGCCGCATCGCCGAGGGGCTCCAGCACGGCACGATCATGCTCGCCATGGGCTGGCTGATGATGCGCTTCTTCGTCCCGATCCTGCACACCTGAGGAGCCATGGCGACCGCATCGGAGGAAGGCACGGACCCGGGGGACGCGACCGACGGCGGCCGGACGTTCTTCTCGCCGTTCCTGCGCCTGGGCGCGGCGCTCCGCCGGGGCTCGTCGGCGCCCCGGCCCGTGAAGCTCGCCCGGCTCGGCGTCTCGGGCCAGGGGGCCGGGGACGTCACCCCGGTGCCGCCGATCACCGACCCGGACGTCGAGCAGCTCGAGCTCGTCCCGATCGTCCCGAACATCTCCTACGTCCGCATCTCGCTGCAGACCCAGCGCAACGAGCACCTGTACGAGGTGATCGAGCCGCCGCTCTCCGGGATCGAGCACGACCTGCTCGAGCGGCTGCGCACGGCGCTGATCAGCTCGTTCGAGCCGCTCCCCGAGCACGACCCGCAGACGAAGGCCAACGAGCTGCGGAAGATGGTCGACCACCGCCTCCAGGAGTGGCTGCTCTCCCCGGGGCCGACGACGAAGGCCCGGATCCTCTACCACCTGGAGCGGGACTTCAACGGCTACGGCCTGGTCGAGGTGCCGATGGTCGACACCGAGGTCGAGGACATCTCCTGCGACGGGGTCGGGATCCCGCTGTACATCTACCACCGCCGCTACGGCTCGATCCGCTCCAACCTCAAGTTCGCGACCGCCCAGCAGCTGGACGACTACGTGATCTGGCTCGCCCAGCGCTCGGGCAAGCACATCTCCGTCGCCAACCCGATCCTGGACGCCACCGTGCCGGACGGCTCCCGGCTGCAGGCGACGCTGGGGACGCACGTCACCAAGCGGGGGAGCTCGTTCACGATCCGGCGGTTCCGGGACAACCCGTTCACCCCGGTCGACCTGCTCAAGTTCAAGACGATGGGCCCGGAGATGATGGCCTACCTCTGGATCGCCATCGAGGCCGGCCAGTCGATGATGGTCTGCGGCGGCACGGCGAGCGGGAAGACGACGACCCTCAACGCGACGCTGCTGTTCATCCCGCCGCAGATGAAGATCGTCTCCATCGAGGACACGCGCGAGCTCAACCTCCCGCACGAGAACTGGGTGCCGTCGCTGACCCGGGCGGGCTACGGGGCGAAGAACGTCGTCAGCGGCAAGGCGCCGGGGGAGATCGACATGTTCGACCTCCTCGCCGCCGCGCTGCGGCAGCGCCCGCAGTACCTGATGGTCGGCGAGGTCCGCGGCGCGGAGGCGTTCATCGTCTTCCAGGCGATGGCCACGGGCAAGACCTGCTACACGACGTTCCACGCCGAGAGCGTGAGCGCCATGGTCCACCGGATGGAGAACCCGCCGATCTCCCTCCCCCGGTCCCTCGTCTCGGCGCTGAACCTCGTGCTCCTGCAGCGGCAGGTGAAGGTCGGCCAGAAGATGACCCGGCGGGTGCAGTCGCTCACGGAGATCGTCGGGCTCGACCCGGAGACCAACGAGCTGATCACGAACTCCGTCTACTCATGGAACCCCGCGGACGACACGTTCCTGTTCAGCGGCCACTCCTACGTCTACGAGCGGGTCGCGCTGATGCGCAACTGGACGATGAAGGAGATGGAGCGCGAGGTCCGCAGCCGGGTCACCATGCTCGAGGCGATGATGATCCGGGACGCCCAGGCGACCCGCCAGAAGCCGTTCACCCACCGCGACGTCGGGCAGATGGTCGCGTTCTACTACAAGGAGCCCGAGCGCGCCCTCGCCGAGGCGCAGGCCGTCCTCGCTCGGGCCCGCCCCGCCGCGCCGGCGCGCTAGCCCCGCCGGTGGGGCGAGGGGGGCGGGCCGGCGCGCCCGCCCGGACCGGCGGCCCGTTCGCTCGGATCCCGATCGGCCCGGGCCGGTCGGTCCGGCTCTGGCAGGAGGACGCCCTCGCCTCGCTCCCGCGACGGGTCCGGCGCCCCGCGGTCGTCGTGACGAGCCCGCCGTACAACCGCCGGGTCCGCTACGCCAGCTACGCCGACGCGCGGCCCCGGGAGGAGTACCTCGCCTGGATCCGACGGCTCGGCGAGGTCGTCGCGGGTACGCTCGCCCCGGACGGCTCGTTCTTCCTCAACGTCGGAGGGTCCCCGAGCGATCCCTGGATGCCGTGGGACGTCGCCCGGGAGATCGGGCGGGCGCTGGTCCTGCAGAACGTCCTGCACTGGGTCAAGTCGATCGCGATCGACCGGGGAGGCGGGTCCGGACCGAGCGAGGCGTTCGGCCACTACAAGCCGCTCGGCTCGGCCCGGTACGTTCACGGCGCCCACGAGTACGTCTTCCACTTCACCCACCGCGGCGACGTGCCGATCGACCGGCTGGCGATCGGCGTCCCGTACCGCGACCGGTCCAACGTTGGCCGCTGGCGGCGCCCGCCCTCCGAGCTGCGGTGTCGGGGCAACACCTGGTTCCTGCCGTACGCCACGATCCGCGACCGGGCCCGCGACCGGCCCCACCCCGCGACGTTCCCGGTCGAGCTCCCGGAGTGGTGCGTCCGGCTCCACGGCGTAGGTCGGGCCCGGCAGGTCGTCGACCCGTTCGTGGGGATCGGCGCCAGCGCCGTGGCGGCGGCCCGGTTGGGGGTCGACTTCGTCGGCTTCGACCTGGACGCCGGCTACCTGGCCGAGGCGGCGCGACGGGTGCGGGCGGAGCTCGACGGCCGGCCCCGCGCGAGCGGGACTAGCCCGACCCCGGGCCGTCCCGAGGCTCGTCGCCGCCGTCGCCCGAGCCGGGGGGGCTCCACGCCTTCATCGGCGTCCGGCGGACCCCGGCGGCCGTCGCGAGGGCGTTCCGGGTCCCCTGCTTGGCCTTCTTGCCCGCCGTGACCACGGCGTCCCGCGCGACCCCCGCGGCCCGGGCGGTGCCCGCGCTGATCGCCGTCCCGGCCTCGGCCAGGTGGTGGGGGAGTCGGCGGACCTCGTCGTCGACGGATCGGCCGAGGCTGGAGAGGTCGTCGCCGATGTCCCGCGCGAGCATCCGGGCGTCCTGGGTCGTCAGGGAACCGAGGCGCTCGATCTTGGTGTCCAGCTGGGAGATCTCGGCCCGGAAGTCCCGACCCAGGCCCCCGGCCGCCCGACGGAGCTCGCTCAGGTGACGGCGGAACTCGGCCTGCTCGGCGCTCTCGGACATGGCATCCTCGGCGAACGTACGCGACGATGGTCCGATAAAGGTTGACGGCGCAGTGGAGGCGCTAGCCCCCCATCCTGCGGTCCGCCCGACGACGGCGCCCCGGCGGTTTCGGCGCCCCGCGCGGGGCCGCCAGGGGGGCCGGCGCCGTCGCGGGACGACGCTCGACCTCGGTGCCGTGGGCCCATCGGACGAGGAGCTCGATCCCGAGGTGGGTCGGCTCCGTGACGACCATCTCCCCGCCGAGGGTGCGGGCGATCGCCCGCGCGGCCGTCTCGTACTCGGCGTGGTCGCTCTTCAGCAGGATCACGGCCGTCCTGAGCGGGGTCACCGTCGCGAGCTCCCGGGCCCGCTCCAGGGCGCGTTCCATCGCGACGTCGAGCTGGCCGGACCGTACCTGGCCGAGCTCGTCGGTGTACGCCTCCGGTAGGCCGTCCGTGATCAGGAACAGCTCCTTGCGGCTCGCCCG
>JASIDM010000140.1 GCA_030044695.1 Thermoplasmata archaeon | reverse complement strand
CGAGCGGCAACCCGTCCGCGGAGAGGAGGCGCCCCACGGGGTACTCGCCCACCCGGTTCGCCCGTCCCCACGGCGACCGGTCGAAGAAGAACCCGAGCCGCGCCTCGGGCCGGGCGGCGAACTCCGGGTCCGCTTCCAGGCGATGGCGGAACTCCGCCGCGAGGCGAGGGTCCTTGGCGAGCTCCGTCTCGGCGAGGCGTTCCAGGACGTACCCCTCGGCGCCCTCCTTCTGCTCGAAGATCGGATCGAAGAATCCCCACCGGACGGCCGAATCCGGCGCCTCGGGCTCGAGCCAGTGGATCGCGACCTTCGCCAGGCGCTGGTCCAGGAGCACGGCCGCGGAGCCTTCGGGGAACGTCACGGTCTCCCGGTGGAGCGTGCATCGGCCGAAGGTCCCGAACGCGCGCTCCACGGTGCTCGCGGCGAGGATCGGGAACCGGCCCTCGAACGGCCTCGGAGGCCAGGCCATCCCCTCCAGGCGGTACCGCTCCACCACGCCCGTCCACGACGCGCGCGTCCGTCGGACGACGACCCCGTGCGCCTCCAGCACCTCGAGGACGCGGACCCAGGCGGGAGGCACGAGGTAGCCTGCCGGGAGCAGGACGCTCGTCACGACGCGGACCCCGGTTTCCATCAGCAACGTCGTCTCCCACGGGCGATCCCCGTAGCGCACGGCGGTCGTCCCCGAGATCGCGCTGGGGTAGCGCGTGTACTCCAGCCCGTGGAACGGCGTGGGCGTCGTGACCCCGCTCGGCCCGAGGGCGAGCGGGAACGGGCGGGCGCGACCGGCGGTCGACCCGAGCTCGCCGGCGGCCTCGTCCGCCCTGCGGTTGAGGTCGATCAGCGTCGGGGCCTCCCGGCCGAGGACCGCGAGCAGCGCCCGCAGGAGCTCGTAGTTGCCCGTGACCCGCCGCTCGTAGCTCTTGAGCATGTGGAGCTCGACCAGGAGCCCGGGCCGGTTCTGCAGGATCATCAGGCCGGTCGAGAACCGCGGGGGGTTGGCCGGGAACGCGAGGCCCTGCGCAGGATCGGTCTCGTCGCGCAGGAAGATCGTCGACGGGAACGCGAGGTGCCCCGAGGCGTTCACCTGGCGCTCGAGCTCCGGCGTCACCCGGGTCCGGATCCACTCGGCGGTCGCCGGGAAGACGTCCGGCGTCGCGTCCACGGCGAAGGTGACGTCGTACTGGAAGTCGGCCCCGTCCGTGACGTGGTCGTCGACGAAGAAATCCGGCCTCCACCGGCGGATCATCCGCAGGAACGCCCGCGTCTCGGGGGCCTCGGCCTTCAGGTAGTCGCGGTTGAGGTTCAGGTTCGTCCCGTTCGCCCGCCAGCCGGCGAGCTCGGGCCCGTTCTGGTTGATGCGGTGGTAGGCGGAACGCCGCTCGTGGCCGTCGACGTTGTACACCGGCACGAACGCCCAGACCGTCCGGCCCAGCAGCTCGCGCGGCAGGGTGCCGTCCAGCAGGTCCCGGAGCAGGGCGAGGCAGGCGTCCTTGCCGTCCATCTCGCCGGCGTGGATGGCGTTCTGCACGAGCAGGACCGCGCGCCCGGCGGCGTGGACCCGGTCGGGATCGAACTCGCCGTCGTTCGACACGACGACCAGCAGGAGCTCCCGTCCTTCGCCGCTGGTGCCAAAGCTCTCGAGGCGCACCCGGTCGGGATGCCCGGCCGCCAACCGCTCGAGATAGGCGAGGGTCTCGGGATAGTCTGGCGTGGTGCGGTACCCGCTGCGCTCCGCCGGGGTCCGTCGGTCGCCGGCCGGTGCGGCCTGCCGTGCGGGCCCGTCCGGCGCCATCACCGCTGGACCCACCCCCCGCGCCCGCGACCTGCCACGACCCGTCGCGGAGCGGCCCCCGGCTAATGAGCTCGCGGCCGCGGGCAGGCCGTCGGGCCGCTACGCCGGCGACGGAGCCTGCATGAGCCGCAGGTAGGCGTCCTCGAGCGTCAGGGTCGAGCTGCTGAACGACGTCACCGGGGCGATCCGCTGGCACGCCTCCAGGATGCGGGCCCGGGAGGCGTCCGTGCCGTCGAACTCGAGGCGGTAGTGGCTCGGGCCGACGGCCTGGGCCCGCGTCACCCCCGGCACCGCCGCGACGGCCGCGGCGTCCGTCGGCCGGACGAACTCGACGTCCAGGCTCGTCACCCGGAACCGGTTGCCGAGGTTCTCGACGGAATCCTGGAGGAGGATCTTGCCCTGGTTGATGAAGATCACGCGGTCGCAGATCTCGGTCACCTCCTGGAGCAGATGGGAGCTCATGAGGATCAGCCGGTGCTCGGCCTTGAGGCGGATCAGCAGGTTGCGGATGATCACCCGCTCGGCCGGGTCGAGCCCGCTCGTCGGCTCGTCGAGCAGGAGGACCGACGGCTCGGGCAGGAGCATCGCGGCGATGACGATCCGCTGACGTTGGCCTTTGGAGAGGCTCCCCGTCCGCCGGTCGAGCGGCGGCAGCTCGAGCTCCCTGGCGTAGCGGTCGGTTCGGTCGCGGATCTCCTCCCGGGAGAGGCCCCGGAACTCGCCGATCATCGAGAGCGTCTCGCGCCCCGTGAGGGCCGGGTACGGGTCGGGGGCCTCGACGAGGGCGCCGACGTCCCACAGCGCCTCCTTCGGCCGCACGGCGACGTCGATCCCGTTGAGCAGCGCCCGGCCGGTCGTCGGTCGGAGCAGCCCCGACGCCAGCTTGAGCGTGGTCGTCTTGCCGGCGCCGTTCGGACCGAGGTACCCTACGGCGCCGCCGCCGTCGTAGCGGAACGAGGCGTGGTCGAGGGCCGTGAACGACCCGAACCGCTTCCCCAGCTCCTCGGCGATGAGCGACGGCACGCTAGCTCCGCACCTCCTTGTACCGATAGATGACGTAGGAGAGGGCCAGGAAGACCCCGAGGTACACCGCCATGATCAGGGCCCCTTCCCAGGGATACGGCGAGAACGAGTACAGCGCGAGCCCCGGATGCCCCGCGCGGCCGACGTGCATCACGCTCTCGTGGGAGAAGTTCGAGGCGACCACGGTGGTGATCGCCTGGGAGCCGTAGTCCAGGGAGAACCAAGGCTCGACGCCCGAGAGCGACCCGGCGGCCGTGACGATCGGGAAGCCGATGATGAGGATCAGCAGGGCCGCCACGATGCTGACGGTCGGGTTGCGGAAGAACGAGCTGAAGAAGAAGGCGACCGCCAGGACCGCGAGCAGGAAGAGGAACGCGAGGGCGAGCGAGAGCAGGATCGCCGAGGGGACGCTGCCGTAGAAGTACTGGACGGCGAGGGCCGCGAAGGCGTAGTACACCAGCCCGACCGCGAAGCCGGTCACGGCGGCGGCGAGGAACCGGCCGGCGAGCAGGGTCCGGCGACGTACGGGCTGGGCGAGCATGAGGTAGCCCGGACCTCCGGCGAGGTCGATAGCGAGCGCGTCCCCGCCCAGGAAGGCGCCGACGATGATCACGGCGTCCGCCACGAGCCCGAGGAAGTTCGCGAGATAGTCGGCCGCCGTGGCGTAGTTCCCCGTCACCGTCGCGACGCCCCGGTGCAGCTGGATCCCCAGGATCGCCACCGAGACGAGGGCGACGAAGATCAGCAGTCCCGCGAAGCGCCACGTGCGCACGTACGAGCGCAGCTGGTAGGAGAACGCCGTGCGAAGTTGGGCCAGGTCGCCGACGAGCCTCGCCACGGCGACGCGTTCGACCC